>CAMPHX010000023.1 GCA_946886085.1 uncultured Flavobacteriales bacterium
AATACGTGTCTGTAGGATATATTAAGAATGGAATTGCTTACGTTTTTAAAGATAACAAATATGGTGTTATCGACACTAATTTGTACTATGTAGTAAAACCTAGTTACGATTGGATAGATAACCTAGAAAATGAGTTTATTCGTGTTAAATCAGCACAATTTTATGGTGTTATTAATAGTAAAGGAGACAGCATTTTACCTCCCATTTACACTCAAATTACAGAACCCGAAAACGGTTTAGCGATTGTGGTAAAAGATAATTTTTACGGTTATGTAAATACTAATGGAAAAATAATTATTGAAGCCACTATTCCTTATCAAGATGGTATTTTGAATTGGGGATTGTTTAACGATAAAGGTTATGCCAGACAAATGACGGAAGGAAAAATAGGCTTAATAGATACCACAGGAAAAAAAGTTGTTCCTGCTTTGTTTGAAGATATTGGGGCAATATCAAAGGATTTAATTGCCATAAAAAGACACGGCAAATGGGGCTATTGTGACTTTAATACTAAACTTAAAATCCCATACAACTTTACTATTGCCGGTGAATTTATTGATGAAATTGCCATTGTCAACTTTGAGAATAAGTTTGGTATTATCAATACTAAAGGCAGCTATGTAATACCAACAGAATATGATTTAATACAACGATTTTTACCTCAACTGTTTATAGCTGGAAAAGATGGCAAAAAAGGACTTATTTCAATTGAAAACACCCAAATATTACCTTTTTTATATGATAAAATTGAGTTGACAAGTGATGAGAAGTTAATCAAATCAAACACAAAAAATGAAGTTCAATACCTATTGAAATCAGCACTAATTAAAGAATGATAGAGCTTTTTAAAACATATATCAGCGAACAGTTCAAATACCCGCTACCGGGAATTAAAACGCATTTAGAAGCAGCTCCATACAGAAAAGCAGATGTTGATGAATTAACAAAAAAACAAGCACGCCAAAGCGGTGTTTTAATTTTATTTTACGAAAAAAATAATGCCCTACATACCGTCTTAATTAAAAGAGCTATAAACAATAGTAACCACAGCGGGCAAATTGCTTTTCCGGGTGGTAAAAAAGAAGAACATGATGCTGACTTAATTGAAACAGCTTTGCGTGAAGCCAATGAAGAAATAGGCATTGTTAAAGAACATGTTGAAGTTATCGGCAAACTAACCGATGTATTTATTCCTGTAAGCAATTTTTTGGTTGTACCTGTTATCGGTTTTATAGACTATTCTCCAACGTTTACTTTACAAATTAGTGAAGTTTATGATGTAGTAGAAGTCGAAGTCCAAACCCTTATTCATCCCAACACTTTTCAGCAGCAAACGGTAAAACTTTCTGATGGTGTTCAACTAAAAGTACCTTGTTTTGTGGTAAATAAACAAATTGTTTGGGGAGCGACCGCTTTAATGATTAACGAATTACGGTATTTAATAAAAGATTTTTATTGAGCTATCTATTAAATAACAAAAAAGCCGATGAAAATAATTTCATCGGCTTTTGTTATTTAATGTAGATTGAGTTGGTTATTTAACCACTACAAATTTGTTAGTAGCAATAACCACATCTTTATTTTTAATAGTATAAAAATAAATTCCGTTGTTTAAGTTTTCTAAAGACAAGGTAAGTTTATCAGCAACTGTATTAGCAGTAGCAACCATTTTACCAGTAATATCCGCTATAATTACTTCAAAACCATTATTTTCTAATTGAAAAGTAATTTGATCGTTAGCAGGATTTGGATAAACAGCAACATTACTTGCATTTAATTCATCCATACCAACTACTAAACTAATATCGTTAGCATCTCTAGGTAAGATTTTATAATCACCGAAAGAATAATGTCCGATACCGGTAACATCGTAGTAAGAACCAACTACTGCAGTTAAATGATAAAAATAAATATCATCATCAGCTAAAAGTGTTCCCGAACCGTCATTAATTTCCCACATTCCAAAACCTACAGTATTACTAGTACATTCAGCATTTAACGTCTGAATTACAACACCTTCCCATTGTTCCATATTGGCATTTCCTGTAGTAGTTACAACAGGAGTTGGTAGGGTATTTCCAGAGTTTAAAACAGTGATATTTGATACAAAAGAAAGTTCTGTTAAACCATTGTATTCGGCAACAGTACCGGTAACTTCAACACTATCACCAATAACTAAAGTAGAATCATTTCTTTCGTACACATATATTCCATTCCAAGCAGCAGCACTATCTTGAATAAAGAAAGCATGTCTATCTGGTCCATTTTTAACAATTCCTGTAATTACACCCTTAGTAGTAACCACATTACCCACTTCAGGAGAATCTCCATTTACATTAGTTGTAAACTGAATATCATAGATTTTTTTAATGGTTGGAGTTGGAGGAGTTGTTGCAGTAATAGCAACTGAATCAACCAAAATTCCTATCTCAAAAGGTGCTGGAGCTGTAGTAGGATCTGTATTTCTAAGTGATAAAATAAACTCAACACTCGTAGAGTTAGCAGGAACTGTTACTGTTTGAGAAATCATCACCAAATTACCACCTGAACCAGCTGCAACATCAATATAAGGGTTATATGTCCCATAAGCACTATTAGTTACATCATAATAATTCGTTCTCAATTCTCCTGAGTTTTGAGCAGCTACCCACATTTCTATTAAATAAGACTCTCCCGGTACAACCGTTACAGGTTGTGTAGTAAATCTATTATGAGTTGTAGAAGCATTAATTAATGAAGCCACACTGGTTCCATAAGTAGCTACTCCTGTCTTTTCAACTACTCTAGCTGAAGCAATATTTGTTGTGTTTCCCATCCAGTCTGTTGGATCACCACTAGCCCAAGAGCTTAGGTTACTTTGAAAAACAGTTTGTCCGAAACTAACTGTTCCTATACAAACGGCTGTTAAAATTGTAAAGATTTTTTTCATAACTATTAATTTTAAGGGGTTAATAAAATTTATCTATTTAAAAAGTTACCATGTTACTATAATATCATCTACTTCCCAAGTTTTACCACTTGATGCAGTTCCTGTATATTTAAAAGCTAAATATACCCCATTGGTTAAGTAAGAATTTAAACTTAACGGACCACCATTTACCCATGCAAAACCACCTGTAGAAAGATTAGCTCCTAATTGCGTCCATGTTGCAGTTGATGGTGCACTAACTCCATCATAATTAGTTGAAACCAATACTTCCATATTTGGACCTGAAAAGTTAGATGCATTTCTAAAATCAAAAGTAGCATTGGCAGAAGCACTTAAATCAATAGCAGGTGAAATTAACCATGTTTCAGAGGCTACATTTCCACTACCTGTCCAGTTAGACATCATTCCATAGAAGTTACCTGCTGATCCAGCATCACTTGTTGTCCAATTGTACGTTCCTGTAATTAATTGGGTTGTCCATCCTCCTGATGTAATACTTTGATCTTGAAAGTTTTTAGTTAAAGTATTTCCTGGATTTCCCGCTCCAAATCTTGGGTTATTAAAGACAACTTCGTTCGGGTTTCTTATTAATAATTGTAATGTACTGTTAAACTGACTAACAATTACTATTAATGAACCACTTCCACTAGGAATAGTATCATTTGCAAAATTAGCATAACCACTCGTTCTAACAATAATAGTATTACCTAAAGAATCTTCTAACGTTCTACTTTGAGAAGTTAAATTAACACCATCAGCGTAAGTATTTCCTAACTCATTTGAAACAAATTGAACATTTTCTAATTTTATTAGTTTAGCTTGTTGTCCGGTAGTAATCTGAGCGATGCTCGTAAATACATCCGGTTGTCTATCTCTTTTAGTAGCTTGTTTTATGATATTATTATCTACATCTACAGAATCTAACTGCATCATTTGGTTATAAGTAGAAAGTATTGTTCCTTTTAAAAATACTCTAACCGAATCTCCTTGGTATAAACCACCGGAAGATAACAATCTTAAGTTAATAGCGCCTGTTTCATCTTGAATATAAGCTTCTTTGTAAATATTTCCACTTTGTTCATCCATGGTTACCACGGCAAACATCGAAAGTTCATCGGTTATTTTTAATGGAGTACCTTGATACATTGCTTTTAAGTCGGCAATAGTAATTTTATTTCCTTCAGGAATGGTTTTGATAGGTGGCGTATCAAAATCTTTTTTACAGCTAACTGAGAAAAGTGAAATTCCAGCTAATAATAGTAATCCTGTTATTTTTTTAGTAATTGTCATAGTGTATATTGTTAGTATAAAATTAATTAAAATTATTAAAATGAGAATGATACCATTGCAAAATAGGTTCTTCCCATCATGTATCCAATCATTGGAGGGAATTTATCTATATTGGTTGTAGTATATCTTAATTGTTCAAATCCGCCTGTTTGGAAGTCTTTATTATCCAACACATTAGTAACATTTAAGTTTACGCGAAGAAAATAGTTACCAAACTTCCACGATTTTCCTGCAAAAAAGTTTAATGTATAGTTATTGTCTAATTTAGTTTGATCTAAAATTTGTGACACTTGTGGATCTGTATCTACAAAATTGTCAACAGCAGATTCAGAACGTCTATCAGGGTTTACTTGTAAATAAATATCTGCAAAATAGTTAAAATCTGCTCCTACAAACCAATATTTTGGAGAACGATATCTTAATCCAATTGAAGATACTGTTTGAGGTGATTCTCCAATTTTATAGTTTTTCAAATAAATGGTTTTGTTTTCTTCCAATAATTTTGTTGAGTTATCTTGAGTAACTGTTGCTGTTGGTCTAGAGTTATAAGTAAAATCTCCCATAGCAAATGTTCCTGTAGCGGTAATCGTAGGTGTTACTTTTACTTCTCCACCAAATTCAACACCAACGAAAAGTTGATCAACACCTGTCATTACATAGTTTACAAAAGTGTTTAACTCATCGTGATAAAAATTTCTTGACCATAATTTATCTTGAATACTGGTATAAAAAACTGTTGCTCTTGTTTTTACTTTAGGATAACGAACAATGTAGTTAAAATCTCCAGAAAATACTTGCTCATTTTTAAGTCCGCTTACCACTTCATCTCTGGTTCTAGGTGATAAAAAAGAATTTCTTGCCAATGGTGCTCTTGTTAAATAAGCTCCATTAATACTGAACATATGTCTCCCTGTAAGTTTATATACTAATCCGGCTTTTGTTCCAAAATTAAAAAAGTTTTGTTTTTCAGAATCACCATAAGAATCCTCCGGGAAAAGTCCATTTCTTACATTTCCTGTTCTCCAAAAAGAAGTGTAAGTAGTTGAAACTCCAAAAAACCAATCTATTTTAGCTGAAGTTCCGTCTAACTGAGCATAAAGGTTAGTGGCATTAATGTTAATATCATAATCGTATCCAAACTTATCTCCTTCTCTAACCGCTCTATTAGGATTGTTTAAATCTGTTTGAGCAGCATCTGGATCAGCAAAATCTCTTTCTGCAAACTGATCCACATCCACCCAAAAATCTCCTCCTAATAAATCATCTATTACTTTAAAGTTTTTACTTTTATAAATACTTGCTTTAATACCACCTGATAAAGTTAAGTTGTCGGATAATTTATGAGATAATGTTGAATTAAATCCATAATCATAAACATCTTGTCTTTGTTCTTCAACAATATATTTAGATCTATTTCCTGTTAAAGATGTTCCTGTTCCATCAACATTATCTAAGGTGTAAAGATTTTTGCTGTTAGCAAAATAAAAGTGATCCCAATCTAATTGGGTAGTTGTAGGGTCTTGTGCTTGCCATAAAGCAGTTTGTTGAGCAAATAATAATTCATCACCCGGCTCACTGTAGGCACTTGGTAAATTTTTCCAATATTCGGGTCTTGGATCGGCAGCATCATGCCAATTTAATCTAGTATTTCCACTTCTACCAAAAGTGTAATAAACAGAAGACATTAGTTGGGTTTTATCGTTAATATCAAAATAATGGTTTAATATTAATCGAGGTTGATGCGTATTTCTTACACGAGAATTTCTTTTTTCACCATCTTGATAACCCCAATAAGAGTTGTAAAAATTATTACCTGTTAAATCATAAGTTTCTTGTGTGGTAATACTATTTCTACCTTGAACAGTTGGTGCAGCAAAACCAACAAAACCTAAACTATGTTTATTGTTTAATTTTTTTTCTATGGATACAAAATAACTTGCTCCACTATAAAAAGTACCATCTACATAACCTTCATCAGAATATCTGCCAGAAGCTGAAACCGCTACTGCCATCCCATTGTCCATCATCCCGGTAGCATGTGTTGCCATAATTCTGTGGCTATAAGTTCTGTTAGCAAGGGCATAAGAAATGTTAGTTCCTTTTCTAACTGCAGTTGGTCGAGCATTGATGTTAGAAGAACCTCCAATACCTCCAAAAGTAAGTGGAGAAGAAGAAATACCATTTTTAGTTTCTTGGTAACGAGTAATGTCATTTAATCCACCCCATAATGCCCAAATAGCTCTACCTGTTTCAGGATTGTTTAATGTAACACCATTCATGGTTACCACAAAGTTTTCTGAATCGTAACCTCTAATTCTGTAACGAGCTACACCAAAATTAAATCCGGCAGTAGAGTTAAAAATATCTCGTGAAGATTGTAATAAACCCGAAACATCTTGATTTTCGGCATTTTCATCTTCCAACGCATCTAAAGTTGTTGTAAAAGTTGGTACCACCCTGTTAATTTCTGCATCGGTGGTATCTTTTGAATTATTTACAACTTTAGTTGTATCTGTTTGTGCTAACAAATTGTTTGAAAACAGAAAAAAAACGGTACTACCCGCAACAATAGAATATCTAAAAAAATTCATGTATATATAATGATATATCAATAATTTAAAAAGCGGTTAGAAGTCTTACTTGGTTGCTCCCTAGGATGATCACTTTTTATTAATGCGAGGCAAAAATAGTAATATTTAATTAGTGAGAAACAATTTGTTGGTAACTTAATGATTTATTAACCTAAATTTATTGTCATCAAAAAGTAGCTAAAAGGTATAATTGTTGAATTATGCTTTATTTTGCAAAAAACAATTTTTATGACTAAAAAAATCATTCTTTCTCTTTGGTTAATTATAAGCTTACAAATAGTAGCTTTTTCTCAAAATAATACCGACAAAAAAAACTATGCTGTAACTTGTATTGGCTTTTACAATCTCGAAAATTTATTCGATACGATTGTTGATCCCGATACTACTTTAATTTTGCAGGACGATTTTACGTCTAAAGGGCCGAAAAGATGGAACACACCTAAATATTACGAAAAGCTAGGCAACATGGCTCGAGTTATTTCTGAACTTGGTACAGAAGTTACTCCTGATGGTGCTGCTATTTTAGGAGTCGCTGAAGTTGAAAATAAATCTGTTTTAGAAGATTTAGTTAAACAAGATGCCATTAAAAACAGAAATTACCAAATTGTTCATTTCGATTCTCCCGATAAAAGAGGAATTGATGTTGGATTATTGTATAATCCAAACTATTTTAAAAATGTAAGTGCAAAAAGTTATACCCTAAGCATCCCAACTGATAGTAATTTTTTTACACGTAGTCAATTATTAGTTTCAGGAGAATTACATGGCGAAAAAATTCATGTAATTGTTGCTCACTGGCCATCACGTAGAGGAGGGGAAAAAAGAAGTAAGCCAAAAAGAATTGCTGCTGCTCAATTGGCAAGAGCTATTATCGATTCGTTACAACAAGTTGACCCAAACACAAAAGTATTGTATATGGGCGATTTAAATGATGACCCTGTAGATGTTAGTGTTAGAGGTTATTTAAAAGCTGTTGGCACAAAAGAAGAAGCCAATAATGGCAAACTTTATAATCCTTTTGAAGATTTCTTTAAAAAAGGAATTGGCACCTTAGGTTACCAAGATGCTTGGAATCTTTTTGATCAAATCATCATTTCCGAGCCACTTTTAGGCGATGATTTTTCTTCATTGAAATATTATAAATCAGTTGTTTATAACAAAAACTATCTAAAATCAGATACAGGAAGGTTTAAAGGCTATCCTTACAGAACTTATTCTTTTGGGGAATACATTGGCGGTTATAGCGATCATTTTCCTGTATATTTGTACTTAATTAAAGAGATGTAATCTCTACTATTTACTTTTTTACCACACCTTAAGTTTATGAAATATTTTATTGCCTTATTTTTTCTATTTAGTTCTTTATTGATTTCTGCCCAAGATACGTTAACAGTAATGGCATATAATATTCTAAATTATCCCGCTTCGAATGCTTCAAAAGCAGATACGCTTAAGCCTATTATAAAACATGTCCAGCCTGATATATTTTTAATTACCGAATTGACTTCGTTTAGTGGTGTTGGTCTTATTTTGAATGATGCCCTAAATGTTGATGGTGTTTCCTACTATCAAAGTGCTACTTATTTTAATGGTCCGGATACTGACAATATGCTTTTTTACAACTCTAATAAATTAGAGCTTTACAGTCAATATGAAATTCCTACTGCATTAAGAAACATTAGTGAATATGTATTATTTTACAAATCTCCGGGATTAGGTCCTGGTGATGATACTATTTTTATTCATTGCTACATGGCTCATTTAAAAGCTAGCCAAGGGTGGAGTAATGAACAGGAACGAAACCAAGAAGCAGTAGTTTTTAAAAATTATTTAGATAATAAAGCTACAACATTAGAAAATGTAATTTTTGGCGGAGATATGAATATTTATGGTGATTATGAAGCAGCTTTCAACACTATATTGAACGGTGGAAGTGTAAACTTATACGACCCAATAAACGCTCCCGGATTGTGGCATGCTAATTCTTTGTTTGCTAACGTGCATACACAAAGCCCAAGAACTGCTTTATTGCCTGACGGTGGCTCCAATGGTGGTATGGACGACAGATTTGATTGGATTTTTATAAGTGATGATGTGAGAAATGGAACTAATCACTTACAGTATGTTCCTAATTCCTATTATGCTTTAGGCAACGATGGTAATCATTATAATCAATCTATTTTAGCAGCACCAACCAATACATCAGCACCTCAAAATATTATTGAAGCGTTACATTACATGTCAGATCATTTACCTGTAATAATGAAAACAGAAATTGGCTACAATGTGAGTATAAAAGAGGTGGCTGCTCAACCATGGGAAGGCTATTTTGCCAACCAACACTTTTATTTTTCTTCCGACAATATCGAAGAAATATTAACCGTAGAAATTTACGATTTCCTAGGAAAATTAATTCAAACTGCTCAGTTCAACAATCAAAATCAATTTCAATTAGCAATAAATAAAAATATAAAAGGTGTATTTATCTTAAAAATTACCTCTAATAAAACTCAACAAAGTTTTAAGCTATTAGCTCAATAAAATGAGTAATGCCAACAA
>CAMPHX010000024.1 GCA_946886085.1 uncultured Flavobacteriales bacterium
ATTATAAATATTTGACTTATCTAATTTTAATGCTTTTTTGATGTATTGATCTCTGTTTAAATCATTAAAAGTTACTTTTATGGTATAGATTTTTCCAAACATCGTATTCAGCATAAAAACGCCATCTAAAAATTTCTTTTCTTTATTATTTCCAAAGTCAACAAAATTAAGCGAGGCACTATCCAACAATGTTTTGGAGTCTAATTCATACAATTCATAAGTTACCCTTACATTGGCACTAAAGGTAGAGTCTTCTCGTTTTTTGGTGTATAAAATATTAGCAGAGTTAATTCTAAAATGAAATTCTGTTGACGTATCATTTGTATGAAAAGCAAGCATATCCGGATCCAATAAATTAATTCCCGGCATATAAATTCCTGCAACATTTCTGTTCGTGGTATTTTGAGTTGATGAGCAACCTACAAAAACTACTGCTACAAGAATTAAAAATAGACTAACTTGGCTCTTCATCTTCATAATTTTCGGGTAAATAAATTTCGGGCATTTGCTTCTTAGTTTTGATGCCTAAATCTTCTAATTTTCTAGTAGCATCAATAAGGTTTCCTTTGCCTGATTTTAACTTGTTAAAAGCTTTATCATACGCATCAGTTGAGCTATCAATTCCTCGTTTTATTTTTTCCATGTCTTCCAAAAAGTTAACAAACTTATTGTGCAGCGATCCTGCCTGACGGGCAATTTCTAAGGCATTTTTAGTTTGTTTTTCTTGTTTCCACAATGAAGCTACTGTTCTAAGGGTAGCCAATAAGGTAGAAGGTGTTACAATAACCACTTTTCTATCCCATGCATATTGATATAACTCGTTATCTGTTCTTAATGCCAATCCAAAAGAAGACTCTATGGGCATAAACAACAATACAAAATCAGGTGTATCCATTCCTTTTGCTGATATATAATGTTTTTCACTCAATCCTTTAATGTGATTTTTAACGGATAACACATGGTTTTTTAAATGAGTGTTTTGTTCAACATCATCATCACAATTAATATAGTTTTGATAGGCTACTAACGAAACTTTTGCATCTACAATAATGTGTTTCTCATCAGGTAAGTTAATGATAACATCGGGCATAATTCTAGCGCCTTCATCATTAGAAGTGGAGTATTGTGTAGAGTACTCTACATCTTTTATTAAGCCGGAGCTTTCCAACACTTTTTCTAAAATTAATTCCCCCCAATTTCCTTGAGCCTTATTATCACCTTTAAGTGCCTTGGTTAAATTTTGTGCCTCTTCGCTCATTTGCTGATTAAGTTTTTCAAGCGATTGAATTTGCTCTATTAACTTGGTTCTGTCTTTAAAATCTTTCTCGTAAGTATCATCTACTTTTTTCTCAAACTGTTGGATATTTTCTTTTAGCGGATTTAAAATCTCACTCAATCTTTTTTCATTTGTTGCTGCAAATTCGGTAGCATTTTGCTTGAGCAATTTATTGGCAATTAATGAAAATTCTGTAGTAAACTTTTCTTGTAATTGACTTATTTCATCTTTTTGCTCTTTCAGTTTTGCTTCTATATTTTGATAGGCGTTGGTTAGTCGAGCATTTTCAGAGATTAGTTCACTGTTCTTTTGTTCTAACTCAGTATTTTTATTTTCAATCTTTCTAAATGCCTCAAGAGATGATTCTATTCTACCTTTTAGATTTCCGTTTTCTAACGTAAGTTCTTTTATTATTTGTTGGCTTCCAGCATCGTTACCACTAGCGTTGTTTTGTAGTTTTTTTACCAAAAACCCAATAACAAACCCCAAAACCAACCCTATTGCTAAATATACAAATGCCATGAATATAACCGTTTAAAAAATTACTATAAAATTAAGGTATTTTATTGAAAAGATAATAACTCAACTACCTACTTATCTTTTAAGAATATAGATAGGAGTTCCTTCATCAATAATATCATAAAGCTCTATTACATCTGTATTTTTCATTCTTATGCAACCATGAGAAGCCGGCTGACCAATAAATCCCTCTTCAGGCGTACCGTGAATATAAATGTACCTATTGTAAGAATCCACATTTCTCCCTTTGTTAATTCCCACTTCTTCGCCATCTAGCCACAAAATTCTTGTGGTAACATAATCGCCATCCGCTTTACGTTTCTCGGTAATAATTTCAGCTAGTTTTCCATTAAACTCTCTTGCTTCTAAAATTCCACCTAAAGGTACTTCTTCACCAATTTTTCTTTTTACGGTATGTAGTCCGGGAGGTGTTTTATTGCTGTTTTGATGACTTCCAATCCCTTTTTTTGCTGTAGAAATAGGATAAGTTTTAACTGTTATCCCATTTTCTATTAAATACATTTTTTGATGTTTAACAGAAACATAAAGGTATTTATCAAAATTTTTATCAGGATATTTTAAAGACAGATATTCTGTTAAAATGTCTCCTAATTCTTCTTTAGGTTCTTCAACTATTTCTGTTTTTTCTCTTGGTGGTTCAACTACTATTTTTTCAACATTTTTTGTTGATTTACAAGCTATTAATAACATAACAAAACTTGCTAAAAACAGGGATTTATAAAGCGTGATATGTAACAAGTAGTTTTTAATCATGGGATTAGCAATACTACAAAAATTATTTTTTATTACTTAGCTTTAGCATTATTTTATAAAATAATTTAGGAAACAAGGTTTTAAATGGGATAGTCAACAGCTCTTTTTTACCAATATAAACGTGTTGTTTGTCTTTAACTATTGCGTTGACCAAATTTTTGGCAAATACATCAGGTTTCATTCCGTTGAGCTGAGCATCGCTATTTTCATTGGTAATATTTCCTTCACCATCTATGGCGTTTACAGAAACTTGTGTGTTAATAAAGCCTGGAGCAGCAAGTAATACAGAAACATTATCTTTTACCAATTCTAACCTCAACGATTCGTAAAAACCATAAAGTGCATGTTTGGTTGCTGCATAAGTAGAGAGTTGAGGTAAACCAAATTTTCCTAAAATACTGGTTATTACTACTACTTTTCCGTATTGTTTTTGTTGCATTATAGGTAACAGGGCTTTGGTAAGTGCTACATTTCCAAAATAGTTAATGTTCCAAAATTTTTGTTCAACAGCTTCGGTGGTTTCCATAGCCAAACTTTTCTGACTAATCCCTCCATTATTTATTAAAATATCTATGGTACTAAATTTCTCTATTGCTTTATTTACCCATGTTTGAGCATCTTTAAACTGTTCTAAATCTATTGGTAAAATCAATATTCGCTCATCCGGTAAGTTGGTATTATTTTTTACGCGTTGTAGTTCCGCTTCTCTTCGTGCCGATAAAATTAACTTACAGTTTTTATTAGCTAATTCATAAACTAACGCTTCCCCTATACCTGATGAAGCTCCTGTAACCCATATTACTTTATTTTCTATATCCATGCAGCAAAAATAGCGATTTCACTTAAACTCGATAATATACCTATAAATTGATTGAAAAATAGTGAGTTGTGAAGGATTAATTATTTTCCTCTTCCACCTCAACAACTTCTTTCTTAAAGAATTTTTTCTGGAAAATGAAGATAAGCACGATACCTACAGAAATAGCGGCATCTGCTACATTAAATACAGGTCGAAAAAACAAAAAGTCTTCTCCGCCCCAAATAGGAAACCAACTTGGAAAAGTGCCTTCCATCAATGGAAACCAAAACATGTCTACCACCCAACCATGAAGAAAAGGAGCATAACCGCCTTCTTCAGGTAAAAAAGTAGCTACTTGGTTAAAACTTTCGTTGAAAATTACCCCATAAAAAGCACTATCAATAATATTTCCTAAAGCTCCGGCAAAAACCAGTGCCCCACATATTTTTAATCCTTTAGGAGCCGTTTTAGGTAATGTAAATAAAACATAACCAATTCCTGATACAGCTACAATTCTAAACAAACTAAGGGCTAGTTTACCGTATTCACCGCCAAATTCCATCCCAAAAGCCATTCCTCTATTTTCTGTAAAATGAATGTAAAACCAATTCCCCAATACCGGAAATTCTTGAGATAACATCATATTGGTTTTTACCCAAAACTTTGAAGCTTGGTCAATAAATAACACCAAAAAGGTAATAAAAAGAGGATGCGTTAAAAAACGGAATTTCATTTAATTGAGAATTTGAAATTAGAAATTAGAGCTTTATTTAACCTCTAATTTCCAATCTCTAATCATTAATCTGCTACCCTTGAGCTTCTTTTGCTTCAATACTAAGTGTAGCATGAGGTACAGCTTTTAATCTTTCTTTAGGAATTAATTTTCCTGTAACTCTACAAACCCCGTAAGTTTTATTTGAAATACGAATTAAGGCGTTTTCTAAGTGCTTAATAAATTTTTCTTGTCTCCCTGCTAATTGTGCTACTTCTTCTCTAGAAAGTGTTGCTGCACCTTCTTCCATCATTTTAAATGAATGAATAGTATCATCAGTGCCGTTATCACCTTTGTAGTTTAATGTAGCCAAAAGCTCTTCTAAATCTGCTTTTGCAGCTTCTAATTTTTTGTTTATGATAGCTTTAAATTCTGCTAAATCTTCATCTGAGTATCTTACATCTGCCATAATTCTTTTTTTTATCGGTTTTAATTAAATTTTTCTATTGCAATTAATGTGGAAAGGTTTTGATCTATTTCTACACTAACACCCTCATTTAGTTCACTTACTACATCTAAACGAGATGTTAAAGTTTCGGTGCAAATATAGTTTTTATTATTATTGATTGCTTCATTTATTTCATTGTGTTGCAAAATTTTAAGTGCTATTTTATCTGTTACTTCAAAACCACTGTCTTTACGTAAGTTTTGAATACGATTTACAAACTCTCTGGCAATACCTTCTTCTTTTAGCTCTTTAGAAATAGTTATATCTAAAGCAACCGTAAGTCCTCCTTCGGTTTGTACTAACCAACCAGGAATGTCTTGTGTAATAATTTCAACATCATTACTATCTAATTCCACTTGCTGACCTTCAACGGTAATCGTTGCTCCTTGGTTACGTTCAAACTCCTGTATATCGTTTTGTGTAAACTGATTTACTTGTGCAGCAATCTGTTTCATTATCTTACCATACTTTGGTCCTAGAGTTTTAAAGTTAGGTTTAATGCTCTTTACCAATACACCTGAAGTATCTTCCAAATAATCAATTTCTTTTACATTTACTTCCGATAAAATTAAATCGGCAACCTCTTGTAACTGACGTTTAAAAGTTGGATTTAAAATAGGTATCATTAGTTTTTGCAAAGGCTGACGCACTTTTATTTGTTCTTTCTTACGCAAACTCAACACCATAGAAGAAACTTGCTGAGCAATATCCATACGTTGCTCTAAGTCGGTATCTATCACACTTTCATTTACTGTTGGGAAATCTGATAAATGCACTGATGTTGTGTTTCCTTTACCGCTAATGCTAGCTAAATCAGTGTATAATTTATCAGAATAAAAAGGTGCGATAGGTGAAGCCAATTGAGCTACTACTTCCAAACAAGTATAAAGGGTTTGATAAGCTGCAATTTTATCTTCAGAATAGTCGCCTTTCCAAAAACGTCTTCTACATAGGCGAACATACCAATTACTTAAATGGTCATTAACAAACTCTTGAATAGCTCTTCCTGCTCTGGTTGGTTCATACGTATGATAAGCTGCATCAACATCTTTAATCAACGAATTAAGTTTAGAAATAATCCATCTATCAATTTCCGGACGATTTTCTATAGGTACTTCTGCTTCGGCATAGGTGAAATTATCTAAGTTAGCATACAAAGCAAAGAAGCCATAAGTATTATAAAGTGTTCCGAAAAACTTACGTTGTACTTCCGTAATTCCTTCTAAATCAAATTTTAAATTATCCCAAGGTTGTGCGTTGGTAATCATGTACCAACGTGTAGCATCCGGACCATATTTATCTAAGGTTTCAAATGGATCAACAGCATTGCCCAAACGTTTACTCATTTTCTGCCCATTTTTGTCTAAAACCAATCCATTAGACACTACATTTTTGTAAGCCACATGATCAAAAACCATAGTAGCAATGGCGTGCAAAGTAAAAAACCAACCACGGGTTTGGTCTACACCTTCAGCTATAAAATCTGCAGGAAAAGCCCCCTCCAACTCCCCCAAAGGGTGAGAGTTTTCCAACGCACTAGCCGCTGCTGTCAACTCATTTTTAATGGTCAATAACACATTTTCAATGTCATTAATAACCTCTTCATTTGTAAAACGAATAACTTTAAACCCTAAAGAATTTAATATCTCTGTTCTTACCTCATCAGCTTGTTTTACTTCAGGTTCATTGTGATAACCACCATCAATCTCAATTACTAAATTTTTAGAAAGACAAACAAAATCTACAATAAATTCATCAATAATATGTTGTCGTCTAAATTTATATCCTTCAAGGTTTTTTCCTCTAAGCTGTTTCCATAAAAATTCTTCAGCTTCTGTTTGTTGTTCTTTATTTTTAGTTTTTAATTCCCTTAAAAGAGTGTAAGAAGAAGTTCTAGCAGTCTGCCAATTAGGAGCTTCGTCCCTCCCCTTTGGGGAGGTTAGGTGGGGCTTTTCGAAAGGATAGTGGTGTTGTGCGTAAGGCATAGAACCTGAATCGAACCACACATCAATTAAATCAGTCTCCCGTTTCATTGGTTTGCCCGATGGTGAAACCAATACGATATTATCCACATAGTTTTTATGTAAATCAAATTTATCATAATTAGCTTTATCCATGTTGCCTATCTCAAAATCTGCTAGTGGATTGTTGGTCATAAAACCTGCCGCCATGGATTTTTCTATTTCGGTTTTTAATTGTTCTACCGAACTGATACAAATTTCTTCATCTCCTGTTTCTGTTCTCCAAATAGGAATTGGAATTCCCCAATAACGAGAACGAGATAAATTCCAATCGTTTAAGTTTTCCAGCCAGTTACCAAAACGACCTGTTCCTGTACTTTCAGGTTTCCAGTTAATGGTTTTGTTCAACGCTATCATGCGTTCTTTTACCGCAGTGGTTTTAATAAACCAAGAATCTAACGGATAGTATAAGATAGGTTTATCTGTTCTCCAACAATGTGGGTAGCTGTGTTCATATTTTTCTACTTTAAAGGCTTTGTTTTCCTCTTTAAGTTTAATGGCAATTTCTACATCCACTGATTTTTCAGGAACTTCTCCTTCATTGTAGTATTCATTTTTTACGTATTTTCCTGCAAACTCACCCATTTCTGGTCGAAATTTACCTTGTAAATTTACCAACGGAACAGGATTATTATTTTCATCTAACACCAACATTGGTGGCACCCCTGCATCTTTTGCTACTTTGGCATCATCAGCACCAAAAGTGGGTGCAATGTGAACGATACCTGTACCATCTTCTGTAGTTACAAAATCTCCGGGAATTACTCTAAAAGCATTCTCCGCATTTTCGTAAGGCAAGGCATAAGGTAAAAGCTGTTCGTATTCCAAACCTACTAAATCTGAGCCTTTGAATTCTTTTTCTATGTAATAAGGTATTGTCTCTCCAGGTGTATAAGATTCAAATTTTTCATGGTCAATTTGAAATTCTCCTTTTGGACCATCATTATCTGCCTCAATATAAATACATTCTTCATATTTACCAGAAAACAATTTATTAACAAGTGCCTTAGCTGACAAGACATTTATTTGCTCATATGTATATTGATTATACGTTCTAACTAACACATAATCAATCTTTGGACCAACAGCCAATGCCGTATTCGATGGTAAGGTCCAAGGCGTAGTTGTCCAAGCTAAAAAATGAGCTTCATCCACACCCAACTTAGCAGCATCTTTTATCTTAAACTGAGCGACACAAGTCGTATCTTTTACATCTTGATAACAGCCGGGTTGGTTCAACTCGTGAGAGCTTAATCCCGTACCTGCTTTTGGTGAATATGGTTGTATGGTATAACCCTTATACATCAAGCCTTTTTGGTGTAATTGTCCTAACAACCACCACACCGATTCAATGTATTTATTTTCATACGTAATGTAAGGATCATTCATGTCCACCCAATAGCCCATTTGGCGAGTAAGATTATTCCATACATCGGTATAACGCATTACTGCTTCTTTACAAGCGTTGTTGTATTCTTCAATGGTAATTTTTTTACCAATATCTTCTTTAGTAATTCCTAATTCTTTTTCTACGCCTAACTCTACCGGTAACCCGTGCGTATCCCAACCGGCTTTACGTTTTACTTGGTAGCCTTTTAAGGTTTTGTATCGGCAAAAAATATCTTTAATAGCACGAGCCATTACGTGGTGAATTCCCGGTAAGCCATTAGCTGAAGGCGGCCCTTCAAAAAATACAAACGGTTTATTCTCATCACGTGAAGTAACACTTTGTTCAAAAACCTTATTTGCTTCCCATTGCTCTAACACTTGTTTAGCCACATTGGGGAGGTTTAATCCTTTATATTCGTTGAACTTGCTCATACTCATTTTTTATAATGAAGTGCGAAATTAATAAATTATGGGAGCAAAGAAGCAAAAAAATTAATTGTTAATGGTTATTTGTTAACTGTACTCTTCTCGCAAAGACGCAGAGACGCTAAAATTTATTGATTCTTAACTATTTTACCCTTACCAATCCGCAGCATCGGTGTTATCCGTGTTCTAAAATTGCAAAATTCAAAAAAAGTACTACTTTTACCTCTATGGAAGCAGGAAGTATATTTTTAGTGGTTGTAGCATTGATTTTGCTATTGATGGTGTATAATTATAACAAAATCATCAAAAAGAAAAATGCCATCAGAAGAGCAGAATCGGCATTAGATAGCTATTTGAAAAAACGTTTTGATCTTATTCCGAATTTGGTACATATTGCCAATACATCTATTGCCAACGAGCAGCAATTAATCTCAGAAATTTCTAATCAGCATACCAAATTACTTACACAAAACACAGAGAATCTCCACTCTCCTGAGTTTAATAAAATTTACCACGATGTAGCTTTGTTGGTAAATAAAGTTACACACGACAAAATTATAATAAGCAACAACAACTATGTGCAATTACAACAAACTTGGAACAAAACCGAAGAACATATTGCTGCTGCCAGAAGATTTTACAACGATGCCATTTATGAATACAATACCACTATCAACTCTTTTCCCGCATCTATGCTAACTAATTTATTCAAATTTCAACCTGTTGCTTATTGGGAAATTGAAGAAGAGGAAAGAAAAAATATTGATGCTAAAAACCTCCTCTAATCTTGTTATGGTTTGAATAAAGACTTCGATATATTTTATGAGCAACAGCTCCAACCTGTTTTAGATGATTTAGAAAAAATAAGAAAAGAAATTTATAGTAAAATAATTCGGTATGCACTCTACTCTATTGTTTTCTATATTCTAGGATTCTAT
>CAMPHX010000025.1 GCA_946886085.1 uncultured Flavobacteriales bacterium
AGTTCTTAAAAATGAAATTTAAATATCTTTAATGAAAAATTCACCTAATAGCTATTTATATCCAATAAGCATTGTACCTTTGCAATACACAAAAACAATTAAAATTATGAGTGATTTTTCATACGAAATAAAAGCAGGCAAAGGTATTAGCAACATTACTTTTGGAAGCAAAAGAGACCAATTAAAACAAATTTTAGGAGAACCTACAGAAAAAGAATTATACAACGCTACTGAAGATGAAGATTACCAAACAGAAGATTGGCATTATGATGAGTTAGAAACTTCTTTTTCTTTTGATGAAGAAGATGGATGGCGTTTAACCACTATTGCTACAAGTTCTCCTGAAGCTACAATTAAAGGCAAAAAATTAATCGGGTTATCTGTTGATGAAACTTTAGCTGAAACAGAAAATATGGATTTAGGTGAAAACTATTTAGAAGATTTCTCTGAAGAAGGCGAAAATCAAAAACTAATTAGTTTTTTAAATGCAGGTATTAATCTATGGTTTGAAGATGATGTGCTTTCTGAAATTCAATGGAGTGTTTTGTGGTCTGATGAGGATACCCCTGAATGGCCATAAACCTTAAAAGTTTTAAAAGAATAACAAAAAAACTGTCATTTCTACATCAAGAAATTGGCAGTTTTTTTTTGTCTTATTTCTCGACACTACAAATTCATTTTTCTTCCCTGACGGAACGTAGTGATGATCAGGAATCTATTTCTAGTACATGTTTTCGTTATTGGACTCCTTATCTTCACTACACTTCGTAAGGAGAGATATTTGGTTTACTAAAAGACTCTACTTTATACTTTCAACTTGCTTATAACTTACCATGTTGGCAAATAATCGGAAAGCTCCACTAACTCCGGCAGGTAGTTCTCTGAAAAATGAAACACCTGTATAAATAAAACTTCCTTTTCCATAATGAGCTACTAAGACACTACCTTTCTTACTTACTTCTCCTTCATCATTCATGATTAAAATTGGTTGAAATTGTTCATCCCATTCGTCTGCAAAATACAGTCCTCTTTCTTGCACCCACCCGTCAAAATCAGCTGTGGTAAGCTTATTAGGGTAATTCAGCATAGGATGTTTAGCATCCACAAAAGTAACGGTAGCATCTTCCTCAGTTACTCTATCTTTACTAATGTTAAAGTTATACGGACCAATTTTATCGGTTACCAACCCTCTATTTACATTGTACTGAACAATATAATTTCCTCCATCTTTAATATAATCCATAATTGACGTGTAAACATTACTCATGTATTTATTGGTGTTGTATGCCCTAATACCACAAATAATAGCATCATACTGAGATAGATTTCCATTTTTCAATTTATCTTCATCCAACAATACTACCTGATAACCTAATTGTTCCAAAGCATTTGGCACTTCATCTCCCGCTCCCATAATGTAACCAATTTTTTGTCCATTGGTTTTTACATCTAGACGAACCATTTTCGCTCTGGCTTCTTTTAAAACCGTTTGTATGTTGATATGGTCATATTCAATAAAAATAGCTTCTTTTGCCGGTACATTATTTATTAATACTTTCATTTCTACTTCAGATGCCGTTGCAGAAGGAGTAACCATAAAAACTAATTGCTGCTCTTGATTTTTTTCATCAATAGAAAAGTCAGCTACTTCGGGACTAGCTTTCCAACCTTTTGGCAAAGCTAAGCTCACATTTCCATTGTTATTCTTTTCATGCGACTTTACCGTTACCACTACTTTTTTAGGAGTATTAGCCGAAAAAACATACACATTTTCAGCAACAGCAGCAGTAATTTTAGGCAACACTATAAATGGTCTGTAAATCTCCCCCTTCACTCTATCTGTCCATTTATACTGCAAAGGTTGAGTTATGTAAAAAAATGTTCCTTCTACCTCTAACATAATGGCAGCATAAAGTTTGTTTAAGTTTTGAGGAAGTCCAATCATATCTTGCTGAGCAACTTCAAAAATTCCTTCATAAGGTTTGTTCAGCCAATAAGGGTTGGTGTTTACTTCACTTTCACAAACAAAGGGTAGGTTAATGTTTTGCATTTCATTTTTAGGTAGCTCTAAGCTAATAGTACTGTCTTTTTCCATAATACCAATATTGGTAAGTTTTACCTTTAAATTACTTCGGTTAACAATATTTATTACACCATTAACCGAAGTTCCCGGTGTTGCACTAAAATCATCGGCAATAAATTCAGCATGTAGTCCCATGCAAGAGCTTATCAATCTAGAAACTTCTGCCAACTTAACATATTTCCAAGAACTATAAGGCAGGGCATTAATTTTTGTAAATACTTTCAGTAAAATAGGAACAATTTTTTCAGGATGTTCAGCATCAAAATTGGTAGTTGCCCCTTGAATTAATGCACTAATTTCTTTCCCTCCTTCTATTCTACTCCAGGAATAGTCAATACCGTCAAAAACATCATCTTCAAATTTTTCACCTTTTTGCAACACCAAATACTCCTCTTGCACTCCTCTTACTTTTGCAGCACCAAACCCTTGACTTTTATGCATGGTTCTGCTTTCTGCAGCTATTTCGCTGTAAGCTTTACCCAATAAAGGATTATAAGTTCCTACATCAACCGTAATGTAATCTGGATTGCCTTTAGCTTTTTCAGGCAAGTCTTTATCCCACCAAGTACTGGCATTTAAAAACAACCGTTTGGGCTGCCAAACATCTACATACATCAGTTGCTCAGGAAATGCAGTAGAATCCGCTGCCAAATCAAATGCTTCTTCAGCCAATATTGCCGAAGCAGTATGGTGACCATGACCTGCATAAGCGGTTTTTGGAAAACGAGTAATAATTACATCTGGTCTAAATTTTCTGATGATATATACTACATCTGCCAACACTTTTTGCTTGTCCCACTTAGCAAAAGTTTCTTCAGGAGTTTTAGAATACCCAAAGTCAACAGCTCTGGTAAAAAATTGTTCGCCACCATCAATTTTTCTAGCTTCCAATAATTCTTGTGTACGTACAACACCCATTAAACCACCTTGTTCAGTACCAATTAAATTTTGCCCACCATCACCTCTGGTTAGAGAAAGGTAACCTGTACGCATCAATTTTTCATTTGCCATGTAGGCAATTAATCGGGTATTTTCATCATCAGGATGAGCAGCTAAATAAAGTATACTACCTAAAGTATTAAGTTTATTTAATGCTAACTTTATTTCTCCTGCTGTTAATGGATCTTGAGCCTTTGCTTTTGGTATAAACCCTAAAAAAGTAATGACCAAACAAAAAGTGATAATGGGATGCTTCATGTATTAATTTTTTTTTGAAAGTCCCAAAATTAAGGAATTTTGTATAGAGCGATTTTCAATCGATTTATTGCTTTGTTAATAAAACAAAATAATAGGCTTTATAAAGATTCATAGTAGTTCTCTGTAAAAAAATCTATCTTTGTAACATGTTAGAAAAACCGTTTACCATGGTAGCTAAAACTTCTTTCGGTTTGGAAGATGTTGCTGCTGAAGAATTGGCTCAATTAGGAGCTCAACAAATTGAAAAAGGCATTAGAAGTGTTTCCTTTAAAGGCGATAAAGCTTTGTTGTACAATGCTAACTTATGGCTCAGAACAGCAAATAAAATATTAGTTCCTATACATCAATTTCCTATTAAAGATAGTGATGATTTGTATAACCAAATCAAAAAAATGGAATGGGAAAACATTTTTGACGTAGATCAAACATTTTTTATTGATGCTGTAGTTTCTTCTACCCTATTTAATCACTCACAATTCCCTGCATTAAAAGCTAAAGATGCTATTGCAGATAGATTTAGAGAAAAATTTAACCGAAGACCAAATGTAGAGAAATTTAATCCTAACATTAAAATTAACCTTTACATTAATCAAAAAAATAGTTGTGTAGTAAGTTTAGATAGCTCCGGTGACGCTCTTTTTAAAAGAGGTTATAGAGAAAGTCGTAGTGAAGCACCCATTAAGGAAGATTTAGCCGCAGGCATGATTTTGTTGAGTGGATGGGATAAAAAAACGCCTCTACTCGATTTGTTTTGTGGTTCAGGAACTATTCTTATAGAGGCTGCCATGATAGCTTTTGACATTGCTCCCAACCTTAAAAGAGAAGAATTTGGATTCTTTAATTGGAAAGATTTTGATAGCCAACTTTTTAATAAATTAAAAGACGAAGCTATTGCCAATATAAAATTCACCAATACTAGAATTATTGGTGTAGACAATTCCGGAAGAGTGTTAGGCATGTGCAGAGCTAACCTTAAAAGCATTAATTTGTTGGATAAGGTAAGTTTAAAAATTTCTAATTTTCAGGATTACACACCAAATACCGAACCCGGAATTATTATTTCTAACCCACCTTACGGAGAGAGAATTGGTGACGAAATTGAAGCACTTTATACCGATTTTGGTGATACGCTAAAACAAAAATTTAGTGGTTGGTCAGCATGGATAATAAGTTCTAATATGGAAGCACTAAAAAATGTGGGCTTAAGACCTTCTAAAAAATTAAAACTTTTTAACGGAAGTTTGGAGTGCAAATTTGTTCAATATGAAATGTACCAAGGAACAAAAAAGACGCATAAAACAGAAAATGCTGTAAATGATTAGAAAGGATTACATTCAACGATATTTTGATGAAATGGCTAAAATGTTAGCTAAAATCCTCTTTTTCAAACAAAACAACGAACCTGAGAAAGCCGAAGAATTACTCAACGAATTTGCTACTGATTTCCTAAAAATAAATTTACAAGACTTATTAAAAACACCTGAAAACAACTTAATTCCCACATTAATTTCCGAGCATCATTTTGATGTAATCCAATTCAAATTACTGGAAGAATTACTATTTCAAAAATTCTTATTAACACCTACCGATATTTCTGTAAGAAATAGTACTTTAGAAGTCATAAATTACATTATTAAAAACGATAGCGATTTTTCTGTAGAACGTCATCAGCGTTTGCAAGAACTATCCAACTAAAAAAATAAACCATGCAAAAAATAGGTGTTTTTACCTCTGGTGGCGATTCTCCGGGAATGAATGCAGCAGTTAGAGCTGTAGTAAGAACTTGTGCTTATCACAACATTCAGGCTTATGGAATTTACGAAGGTTACAAAGGGTTGATTGAAGGAAATATTGAGCCTTTTGGAGCAAGAGATGTTAAAAACATTATTCAGCGAGGAGGAACAATTCTAAAAAGTGCCAGATGTAAGGAATTCCACGAATATGAATGGAGAAAAAAAGCTTTTGAAAACATTCAAAAACATGGTTTAGATGGCATTGTAGCCATTGGTGGTGACGGCACTTTTACAGGAGCAGCTATTTTTAATAGTGAGTTCAACATCCCATTTGTAGGTATTCCCGGAACTATAGATAATGATTTGTTTGGAACAGACTACACCATTGGCTATGACACAGCACTAAATACAGTAGTTGAAGCAGTAGATAAAATTAGAGATACCGCTAACTCTCACAATCGCTTATTTATTATTGAAGTAATGGGTAGAGATGCCGGATTTATTGCTTTACGAAGCGGAATTGGAGTTGGTGCTGAAGCAATTCTAGTTCCTGAAACTCCCTCTTACATTAATGAACTGTTTAAAAAATTAGATAGCGACAGACATGGTAGAAAATCGAGCATGATAGTAATTGTTGCCGAAGGTGATGAAACCGGAGGAGCCAACGAAGTAGCCAAACATGTAAAAGAACATCATCCTGAATTTGATACTCGCGTAACTATTTTAGGTCATATACAACGTGGTGGTAGTCCATCGGCTATGGATAGAGTACTTGCCAGCCAAATGGGAAATGCTGCTGTAAATGCTTTATTGGATGGTAAAACAAACCTTATGATAGGAGTTGTAAACAATAAAATTGCCTACACTCCTTTTGAAAAAGCCATCAAACACCATCAAAAAATTAATACCGATTTACTTTCTTTAGCAGAAATATTATCTTGCTAGAAATTAAAGAGATGAAAAACTTAGTTCTATATAACTCTTCTGCCGGATCCGGAAAAACTTATACTTTAGTAAAAGAATTTTTGCTGCGTGTATTGGCTGAGAACACCGAATTTCCTGCTTATTACAAACATATTCTTGCCATAACTTTTACCAATAAAGCTGCCGCAGAAATGAAAGAAAGAGTGATTAAAGCTCTTGAAGATTTTGCGTCAGATCAACCGCTAGAAGGCACTTCCAATTTTTTAATGAACGATTTATTACTAAGTGAAGCTGATGGCGGACTTGGAATTACAAAAGACAAACTTATTAATAAAAGTGAAGTTGTTTTGCGCCATATTCTTCATCATTATAATGATTTAGCCATTAGTACCATTGATAAGTTTACCCATAAAATTATCAGAACTTTTGCCCACGATTTACATTTGCCCATCAATTTTGAAATTGAGCTACAAGAAAGTGAAGTATTGACAAAAGCGGTTGACTTACTAATTGCCCAAGTGGGAAAAAATGATAAAATAACCAAGTTAATGGTTGATTTTTCTGTCTATAAAGCCAATGAAGAAGCCGGCTGGAACATTGAAAAAGACTTAATAAACTTTGCTCAAACGCTTTTACAGGAAAACGGAAGCTATTTTGCCAATCAACTTAACGAATTATCAGTTGATGATTTTTACCTCATAAAAAAAGAGTTGGAAACCATTATTACATCTTTTGAAGATGAAACTGAAAAAATAGCTAACGAAACCTTATCCTTAATAAAATCTAAAGGCTTAGCCGATAATGATTTTAGTTCAAGTTATATCCCTAAATACTTCATCAAACACATCAACAAAAACTATGACCCACCGACAAACTCTATTGTTAAAATGTTTAGTGGCGAACAAAATTGGTATGCCAAAAAAACTCCCGAAAACATAAAACAAACCATTGATGGAATAACTAACGAGCTTACTTCTTACTACCATAAGTTAGAAAATTTAAAAGTAGAAAAATACAGCGATTACCTCATTACCACATCTATCCATAAAAATATTTTTGTACTGGCAGTTATTAATGAAATTGAAAAATCTATTGAAAACATTAAGCAAGAAAACAATGTGCTTAGTTTTTCCGATTTCAATAAAAAAATTGCTCATGTAATTGCCAACGAATCTATTCCTTTTATTTATGAACGTTTGGGCGAAAAATATTACCATTATCTTATTGACGAATTTCAAGACACTTCTGTAATTCAGTGGTTCAACCTCATTCCGTTGGTAGATAATTCTTTAGCTAACAACAGATTTAACATGGTAGTTGGAGATGCCAAACAATCTATTTACAGATGGAGAGGTGGCGAAGTAGAGCAAATTATTCAGTTTCCTAAAATTGTAGAAAAAACAGGCATTATAAATAAAGAATTGCATAGTATTAATGCTTCTTTTGGTAGAAATATCAACAGAAAAAATCTTAACAATAATTTTCGTTCTACTGCCGAAATTGTTGATTTTAACAACCAGTTTTTTCAGTTTGTAGCTCAACAAATGCCCGAAGAATATCAAAACCTTTATAAAGACCTTAACCAAGGTTTTAATGTCGAAAATACAGGTGGTGGAATAGAAATAAGCTTTTTTGAAACCGATGATAAAGAAGCATTGTTGGAGTTGAATGCACAGCGAACCTTACAGATAATTCATCAGCTAACAAAAGAAGGTTACCAACTAAACGATATTGCCATTCTTACCCGAGCGAATAGCGAAGCGGCTGAAATAGCTTCATTTTTACTCGATAATAATATAGATGTTATTTCTTCGGAAAGCTTACTGCTAAACAATTCTAAAGAGGTTAACTTTTTGGTTACTTTTTTAAAATACCTAATTTATCCTAACGAAAAAAGCATTCAATTGGCATTGCTATCACTTTTGCCAGATTCGTTAGCCAATGATGCTGCTATTTTTGAGCTTTTTATTTCTTCATCCTCCAAAAAAGAAGATGTATTGGCAACTTTCTTAAAAATGAACAATTTAGAGTTAGATAAAAATATCATCAACCAATTCTCGCTTTATGAGTTAACCGAATTTTTAATCAACCATTTCTCTTTGTCTGATGAAACCAACATTTACATTCAGTTTTTCTTAGATAAAGTGTATGAATTTACCGTAAAAAAAGGCAATTCCATTAACAGTTTTGTTGAATGGTGGAATGATAAAAGTGAAAAGTTTTCCATTATTATCCCCGAAGGAATTAAAGCGGTAAACATTATGACCATTCATAAATCTAAAGGATTGGAATTTCCAATTGTAATTTATCCTTTTGCCAATAATGCAGCAAGAGGCAACAATAGAATGTTTTGGATAGAAAAAACACCGGTAGAAAAATTGCCTGTCGCCCTACTCCCAATGAATAAAGATATTTTAAGCACCGAATACGCTTACATTTATAAAAATGAAGAAAACAAAGCTGTGTTAGACCTTGTAAATGTGCTTTATGTAGCATTTACACGACCAAAAGACAGGTTGTATATTTTATCAGACTATGTCCCTAAAAAGAGTGAAAAAATTGCAGCTAACCAGTTGCTTTATAACTATTGTGCTAACTTCACTCCTACTAAAACAGCATTACCCACTTACCGTTTCGGATTATTTAACAAAAAAGATACTACCGAAAAAAAAGATGAACAAAACAATGGCGATAAGTTTGGTAAGATCATTCACAATAATTGGAGAAAAAAAATAAAAATAAGCTTTCAAGCTCCAAAAGTCTGGGAAGTTGAAAACCCGGAACAGATTGGCGAACACGGTTCTTCCATTCATGCTATTTTAGCCGATATTAAAACAGTTACTGATATTGAAAAAACAATTAACAGGTATGTGAGCAAAGGGGTTATATCCATTGAAGAGTCTAAAGAACTGTTCGTTCAACTACAAAATTTATTTAGCAATCCTGCTATACATTTTTTGTTTGATGATGTTGATGAAGTAAAAAATGAAACGTCTATTTTATTGCCTTCCGGTGAGGTTTTTCAGCCCGACAGAGTAGTTATCAAACAACAAACGGTTTATGTAATTGACTATAAAACAGGTAAAAAAATAGATGAACATAAAAAACAAGTTAAGGACTATATGGATT
>CAMPHX010000026.1 GCA_946886085.1 uncultured Flavobacteriales bacterium
ATAAATGACTGAATCAAAAATGAGAATAACGAAGTATTTGGGAGTCTTCTTGCAAAGACTTATTAGTAAAACTTATTCCTATCAGCATTCCAATATTTTATGAGGATGAAGCCAAACAACATGCCACCTAAGTGGGCAAAATGAGCTACATTATCGTTAGGGTTATTGGCAAAACCTGCATATAATTCGAATATTCCATAAAAAATTACGAACCATTTAGCTTTAATAGGTATAGGAGGGAAGAGCAACATTAATTCGGTATTGGGAAATAACATTCCAAAAGCTAATAAAATACCAAAAACTGCTCCAGAAGCTCCAACAGTGCCTACATTTATTAAAATATTTGCTTGAGCAGCAATAGGGTCAGTAAAGTTTTGTCTGTTTTGCAAAATTTCATATCCGTTATTAATAATATAGTCCAATTCTTCAGAACTTAATAAATCTTTAACAGCAATTAACCTCACATAAGCTACAATTAACTGAATAATTCCGGCACCAATTCCGGTTGCCATGTAGTAAATTAAAAATCGTTTTGGTCCCCAAACCTGCTCTAATACTCTACCAAACATCCATACAGCAAACATGTTAAAGAAAATATGCATTACACTTCCATGCATAAACATGTAGGTAATTAATTGATGAGGGTAGAACTGATTACTTTCAATATAATGAAGTCCTAGATAGCCTGTAATATTAATACCTTGTTGTTCTAACAAGACAGTAGCCAAGTAAAATAACACATTAATAATGAGCAGGTTTTTTACAACGGGCGGTATATTTCTGAATAAGCTTTCAAACATGCGTTTTAATATTGGAATTGATGATTAAGGTCATCTATGTTTAGCGTAATAATAATGGGTTTTCCGTTAGGTAAATGGTAAGGCATCTGACAAGCAAAAAGCTGTTCTACTAAACTAAGCATTTCGGGTTTAGATAATGCTTGACCATTCTTTTTGGCAGCACTTTTAGCCATTGCCATTGCCAACGCTTCGAGGTGAACTAACTTAAAAGTACTTTGCTGTATTTTAAATTGCTCGATAAACTGTTCGAAAGTAGTCAATAAGTTTTGATTAGCAAATTCGGTAGGAACACCATTAATAACAAAAGAAGTTCTACCAATAGCATCAAACTGAAAGCCCATTTTTTTTATATCGTCAGCCATTTCATTCAGCACTTCGGCATCTGCATTACTTAAATCTATCGTTTCCGGAAAGAGCAATTGCTGAGAATTACCTTTGCCTTGCTCTAAGTGTGATAAAAACTGTTCAAACAATACTCTTTCGTGAGCTCTTTGTTGGTCAATAAAAAAGTAGTTTTGATTAAGTTGAGTAAGAATAAATTTTTGATGAATTTGAAGTACAGTTGTTTTACTGACTTGCGTTTCTTCATCCCAATTGGGCGAAAAAGTCTGAGATTCGTTGGTTTGTTCAGAAGGTGATGTTCCGTTATTGGCATCTAAAATGGTCTGTGTGTCTTTTTCAAAATCATTAAAAAGATTGTCCAAATTTTTAGTGTTGGGCTTTTTAAAAGTAGGTTTTGAATTTTCTTTTTCTTTATCAAAAGGATTAAAATTAGGATTTACCCTAATAGTTGGCATTTTTGCAGCCTCTTTGTATCGAGCCAAAGGAATGTCAAAACTTTTTTCCTGTTCAAAATCTAAAGTAGGAGAAATGTTGTTTTTTCCTAACGCTTGTTTAATGGCGGTTCGTAATATCGCATAAATAGAACGTTCATCTTCAAACTTAATTTCAGTTTTAGTAGGATGGATGTTGATGTCAATTTTTGATGGGTCAACATGTAGGTTAATAAAATATGATGGAAATTGGTCTTTATTTAATAGTTGGTCGAACGCATTTTGCACTGCGTGATTTAAATAAGCACTTTTAATAAATCTATTATTAACAAAGAAATATTGTTCGCCTCTGGTTTTTTTCGCAAACTCCGGTTTGGTAACAAATCCGTCAATGGTTACTATATCTGTTTGTTCGGCAAGAGGAACTAATTTTGTATTGTATTTATCTCCATAAACCGCCACAATTCTTTGTCGAGCACTTCCTGTAGAAAGATTAAAAACTTCATTTCCATCATTGTACATGCTAAAAGCAATATCGTGATGAACGAGCGCTACCCTTAGAAATTCATCCATAATGTGTTTGGTTTCCACACTATTCGATTTTAAAAAATTTCTTCGGGCAGGTACATTAAAAAATAAGTTTTTTACCGATATGGAAGAGCCTACGGCACAGCTACAAGCTTCCTGACTTTTAAATTCGCTGCCTTCAATAATTAGTTGCGAGCCTAGTTCGGCATCTTGTTTTCTTGTTTTTAGCTCAACTTGTGCAATTGCAGCAATAGAAGCCAATGCTTCGCCTCTAAATCCTTTGGTATTTAGGCAAAATAAATCATCAGCGACCTTAATTTTAGAAGTAGCATGACGTTCAAAACTTAATCTGGCATCAGTTTCAGACATTCCTGAACCGTTATCAATAACCTGTATAAGGGTTTTTCCTGCATCTTTTATAGAAAGACAAATATTGGTAGCTCCGGCATCTATGGCATTTTCCATCAACTCTTTAACAGCCGATGCAGGTCGTTGTACTACTTCTCCGGCAGCAATTTGGTTTGCCACATTATCCGGTAAAAGTTGTATGATATCTGCCATAGTTTTTGCTAAGTTTTGCCGTCAAAATTACTAAGAACAAATGAAATTTTACCTATGCTCTTTCAGCGAATAGTTAACAATTTTAAATTCTTTAGTTGGCAAGTTTTTCTTTAAGATACTTTCCTGTTACCGATGTTTTTGCTTTTATCATGTCTTCTGGAGTTCCTTCAAAAACAAGTTGGCCACCATGTTCACCACCTCCTGGACCTAAATCTATTAACCAATCGGCACATTTTACAACATCTAAATTATGTTCAATTACAATAATAGTATGTCCTTGAGTAATAAGTCCGTTAAAAGATTTTATTAATTTATTAATATCATGAAAATGCAAGCCTGTTGTAGGTTCATCAAAAATAAAAAGTAGCTTTTCTTTACTATTTTTTTTACTTAGAAAACCTGCTAATTTTACGCGTTGAGCCTCTCCACCACTAAGCGTATTAGATGATTGTCCTAAGTGTACATAACCTAAGCCAACTTCTTGTAAGGGACTAAGTTTTTCTGCAATTTTTTTTCCTTGATTTTTAGGAAGTTGTTCAAAAAAAGCAATGCCTTCATCTATCGTTAAATCAAGAATATTGCTAATGTGTTTGTCGCCAATTTTTACATCCAGCAATTCTTGTTTAAAGCGTTTCCCTTTACATTCATTACATTTTAGATGGATGTCGGCCATAAACTGCATTTCTACGGTAATTTCTCCTTCGCCTTTACAGGTTTCACATCTTCCCCCATCAACATTAAAAGAAAAATGTGAGGGTTTGTACCCTCTGTTTTTAGATAGCGGATGATTAGCAAATAAGTTTCTTATTTCATCATACGCTTTTATGTAAGTAACAGGGTTGGAGCGAGAAGATTTTCCAATAGGATTTTGGTTGACATATTCCACAGCATTAATTAAATTAACATCACCTGAAATGCCTTTTATTTTTGTGTTTTTATCGGAATAACCGTTTAAATATTGGTTTAACTGAGGTAACAAACAGTTTTTTATTAAGGTAGATTTTCCTGAGCCGCTAACTCCAGTTACACCAGTAATAACGCCCAACGGAAAAGCTGTAGTAATATTTTTAAGGTTGTTTTCTTTTGCCCCTTCTACTACAATTTTGTTTTTCCATTTTCTGCGTTTTTCAGGAACAGGAATTTCAAGAGTTTTATTAAGGTAATTGGCTGTTAAGGTGTTGTCTTTTTTCAGTAATTCATTAAAATTTCCGCTAAAAACTACATTCCCACCTAAAGTTCCGGCTTCCGGACCAATATCAATAATTTCATCGGCAGCTCTCATAATATCTTCATCGTGTTCTACTAAAATTACTGAGTTGCCCAATTGTTGTAATTGTTTAAGCACGCTAATAAGTTGTTCAGTATCTTTAGAATGTAAGCCAATACTGGGTTCATCTAAAATATACATAGAACCAACTAAGCTACTTCCTAAAGAGGTGGCTAAGTTTATTCGTTGCGATTCACCTCCTGAAAGTGTTGATGACAAACGATTTAACGTCAAATAACCCAAGCCTACATGTTCTAAATAACTTAATCTGTTATTAATTTCTATTAGCAATCGTTTAGAAATAGTAGTATCACTTTCCGACAGCTTTAATTTTTTGAAAAAATTGGACAATTGATCTATGGGCATCAACGCCAATTCAGCAATAGCGGTTTTATTAATTTTTACATAGTTGGCGTCTTTTCTTAAGCGAGTTCCTTTACAATCGGGACAACTAGTTTTTCCTCTGTATCTTGCCAACAAAACACGATATTGAATTTTGTAGCTGTTGCTTTCCACCATCTTAAAAAAATCATTTATTCCTTCAAAATAGGGGCTTCCATTCCATAAAACATCTTTTTGTTCAGGAGTAAGTTCATCATAAGGTTTATGTATAGGAAATTTTACTTTGGTTGCATTTAAAATAAAATGTTCTTTCCATTGCTGCATTTTTTCACCTTTCCAGCAAACAACAGCATCTTGGTAAACAGACAAACTGCCATCAGGAATAACTAAATTTTCATCAATTCCAATAATACTTCCATAACCTTCACATTTTTTACAAGCTCCAAATGGGTTGTTGAAACTAAAAAAATGGACAGAAGGTTCTTCAAAGGTAATCCCATCCATTTCAAACTTGTTGCTAAAATGGGTAATAACAGGTTGTTCATTTTTGTAGGTAAGTACCTGACATTCATGTTTGCCTTCAAAAAAAGCAGTTTCAACACTGTCGTAAATTCTGCTGAGTTGTTCCTCATCATCTGCAGAAGCAACAAAACGATCTATTATTAAATAAGTATTATTGGTATCTATTTTTATCTCTTGAGTTTTGTCAATTCTTAGCATTTCATTGTTGAGCCAAATTCTTGAAAAACCTCGCTGTAATAAGGAAGAAAGTGTTTTATCTGTATTTTTTTTGTCTTTAAATTCAATTTTAGAAAGTAATATTATTTTTTCGCCCTCAGGCTGTTGAGTAATAAAATTTACCACATCTTTTAAGGTATGTTTTTTTACTTCTTTGCCCGAAACAGGGGAGAAGGTCTTGCCAATTCTGGCATAAAGCAACTTTAGGTAATCGTAAATTTCGGTAGAAGTACCAACGGTTGAGCGTTTATTTACCGTGTTTACTTTTTGTTCTATGGCAATGGCAGGAGCAATTCCATGAATATAATCTACTGCTGGTTTTTCTAGTTTTCCTAAAAACTGACGAGCATAAGCCGAAAGACTTTCAACATATCTACGTTGACCTTCAGCAAAAAGCGTATCGAAAGCTAAAGAAGACTTACCGGAACCAGAAACACCTGTAATAACTGTAAATTTGTTTCGAGTGATGGCAACATCAATATTTTTAAGGTTGTTAACTCTCGCTCCTTTAATTAAAATGTGTGTTTTAGCCGTTTTTTCTTTAGTATGGGTTTTGCTCATTTATTGAAAGTAAGTAATGTGTAAAATGAAGCCTCAAAATTACACTTCTTTTTATACAACATCAATCTGTTTTTTTCATGATTGAAACGACTATGAGAAAAAATTTTATTATCCATGAGGATGATTATTTTAGAAGTTCCATCTGACCGGAAAAAAACAATAAATATAAGCAGATGAAACGAGCCTTGTATAGATTTTAAATACAAAGAAGTATGATTGTTTTTTTAGGCGAGTTCCATATGACTGAATTAATACAATAAAATAAACATATGAAACATTATCTTTGCACCATGATAGAAATGCAAAACATAATAGAAAACGCTAAAAATATAGTGATAACAACCCATAAAGGACCTGATGGAGATGCTATTGGTTCTTCGTTGGCGTTGTATCATTTACTAAAGCAATTAGATAAAAATGTTTCGGTAATTGTTCCCGATGCTTTTCCTGATTTTTTACATTGGATGGAAGGAGCTAACCAAATTATATGTTTTGATAAAAACCAAGAACAAGCAGAAAAACTAATTGATACTGCTGAAGTTATTTTTAGCTTAGATTATAATGCTTTAAACAGAATAGGTGACATGGGAAGTGTGATAGATAAAGCTACAGGAATTAAAGTAATGATAGATCACCATCAAGATACGCAGGATTTTGCACAGCATTATTTTGTAGATACCGATTGTTGTTCTACAGCTCAGTTAGTTTATGAATTTATCCATAAAATCAATAAAGAACGGTTACTGAATAAAGCAATTGCTACTTGCATTTACTGTGGAATAATGACAGATACCGGTTCTTTTAGATATCCATCAACCACAGCTGAAACGCACCGAATAATTGCTCATTTAATAGAATGCGGAGCAGAAAATTCTCTTATTCATCAGGAAGTTTATGATAATAATACTACTGATAGACTAAAGTTGTTGGGCTATGCATTAAGCAACAAAATGCAAGTTTATGAAAAACATCACTTGGCATATATTGCACTTTCATTAAAAGAGTTGAATGATTTTAATTTTAAGAAAGGTGATACCGAAGGATTAGTAAATTATCCCTTATCTATTAAAGGAATTAAACTATCGGTTTTATTAACCGAAAAAGAAGATGGAATAAGAATCTCATTCCGATCTAAAAATGAGGTATATGTAAATAAAATTGCTCAACAACATTTTGGTGGTGGCGGACATGTATATGCTGCAGGTGGATTTTCTGCTTTATCGTTAGAAGAAACCATTAAAAAATTAGAAGAAATACTTATAAAATGAGGTTTAACAAACATACCATCAGTTACATTTTTATAGGATTATTTTCTATAAGCTTATTATCGTGCGAAGAAGAAAAGCCTACAGAAACATCTGACCCAAAACAAGTAAAAGAAGCATTAATAGAAGCTAATAAACAAGCGGTAGAGAAAGAACAGCGACAAATAAACGGGTATATTGAAAGAAGAAAATTGGATGTAATTAGCACAGGAACAGGGGTGCATTATCAAATAATAAAAAAAGGCGAAGGAGAAAAAGCGGTAGAAGGAAAAAAAGCAGTAGTAAGTTATGAAGTGTCTTTATTAGATGGTACTATTTGTTATTCTACTAAAGAAAAAGGGCCGGAAGAATTTATGGTGGGTAAAGACAATGTAGAAACAGGTTTGCACGAAGCAATTACTTATTTACATGTTGGAGATAGAGCTATCATTATTATTCCATCTTATTTGGCTCATGGCTTGGCAGGAGATTTTGATAAAATCCCTGTCCGCTCTACCATAATTTATAATTTAGAGCTAATCGCAATTAAATAAAGTACCATGCAAAAACTGCTTATTCTTTTAGGTGTTGTGTTGTTGTTTTCTTGCGTGAAAAACAATCAACAAACTACAGAACTAACAGATGGTATTTCTTACCAACTCTTAGCTTTTGACGATGCTAAAAAAGCTTCATTAAACAAAGATTTTGTGAGTGCTTCATTACAATTGTTTGATGGAGATAGTTTGCTTTTTAATAGATTTTACCAGCATACATTTGCTATTGAAGGAGAATTGTTTAACACCTTGTTTTCAGTATTGAAACCGGGAGATAGTGCTGTTTTTAACATTGCTCCACATTGGCTAAACAACCATTTGTTCGAGCTTCAGTTGCCTGCAATAGCCAACGATACCATGCATTTATACATTAAAGTAAATCAATATTTTTCTGAGGAAGAACATCAGGTGTTTTTAAGTGAACAAGATGATGATTTAGTAGAGCACGAATATATTACTTGGTATGTAAATAGATTTTTTAAATCGGAATACATTAAAAGAGGAGGGGTGTATATTTTCCCGATAAATAAAACCGATGGAAAAAAAGTAGCTTATGGAGATTTTATCAGAATAAAATATAATGGTTATTTCCTAAACCACGTACCACTTGATAAAGCTGATGAAGGGACGGTTTTGGATTTTGAATATGGAACACCCAATCAGGTTATTAAAGGGATAAATATAGTAATAAAAGGCATGAGAGTTGGCGAGAAAGTGAAAATAATAGTACCTTCGCAACTTGCTTTTGGAGAATATGGCTCATCAACAGGCATAGTACCTCCAAAAACTCCATTAATATTTAATTTGGAGTTGAGCGAAATAATGAAATCTTTTAATCAATAAATAAAAACAATTTAATTTAACTATGAAAAAAATTACATTACCAGCATTAGCTTTACTAACGTTAGCAGCGTGCAACAATTCAGGTTCGGCAGATAAAAAAGTTGAACTTACTACAAATATTGACTCTGTAAGTTATGCTATAGGCATGAACTCAGCGACCGGATTAAAAGAAAATGTTCCGGAAATTAACATGGATGCTTATTTGAATGGTTTTAAACATCAAGCAGATTCCGGAGTTACTTTAATGACGACTGAAGATGTTGAAGCAGTTTTACAAGCATATTCAATGAAAAGACAGATGAAGCAAATGGAGGAACAACAGAAACAACAAGAAGCTCAGTTTGGGAATATTAAAGAAGAAGGAATTAAATTCTTAGAAGAAAATAAACAAAATCCTGATGTTAAGGTTACTGCTAGTGGATTACAATACATTGTGTTGAAAGAAGGAAAAGGTAAAAACCCGACAGCAGCATCTGTAGTTAAAGTACATTATCACGGAACTACACCTGATGGAACAGTTTTTGACAGTTCAGTAGAAAGAGGTGAACCGATAGAGTTTGCATTAAACCAAGTAATTGCTGGATGGACAGAAGG
>CAMPHX010000027.1 GCA_946886085.1 uncultured Flavobacteriales bacterium
AAATGTTAGCAGAAGCTTTAACTGTTGATGGCATAAAAGCCGAATCAATTACAGAAGAAAGTTTTTGTGATAATACATACGTATTGTTCATTTCAAGATTTACTATAGGTTTTGAGCTATAATCGACATATTTTATAACACCTTCTTTAACCTCTAACCTATTTATATCAAGAGGCATAAAATCATCCAATAAAGTCTTTAATTCTGAACTGTCTTTTTGAATGTCTTTTGGTTCTGTTTTATCTTTTGTAAAGATGAGAGTGGGGCGTTCAATTATTAACTCACCAACTAATTTTCCTTTAAACAAAGCGGACCACTCTACTGATAAATCAATAATATCGGATTTGAAAAAATTGGTTTGTTCGCCAGAAACAGAATCTTTTTTGTTAATGTAAATATCCTTTATTTTATATGCACCTCTGAAAAGTGCAATGTCTATATCATCAATATTGCCGTATAAAGATTGTGCGTTTGCAAGGCTTTTGTTTGCATAATGCAACACAACATGTGGCAGTGCAATTCGTGCGGCAATCAGTACAACAATAATTACTGCAATAATTTTATGCTTTTTCTGAATTCTTATTTTGGTTGCTTTATACATAAATATTATTAAAAAAGCCTGCCTAATTAAAGTAAGCAGGCTTTTCTTTTTTCTCGCCTGCTTCATTATTAATAGTAGAAACAGCCACTTTGGTTAATTTTTTATTTTAAATTACATTTTATTACATTTCTTTTGACATTCAATTGAATGATTAAGATGTTTACGTAATTCAGGTAATGTATTTGCCGTCCACTTTTTAATATCTGAATCGACTCCATCTATAGATGCTTTTTCAAAAATATCGATTGCATTTTCGTGTTCGCTTACCATCATATCAGCAAAGGATTTGTCAAAATCATTTCCTGATTTAGTATTTAACCTTACATAAGCATCTTTAGTTTTATCTGTTGGAGAATTTGGAATGATTATCATTTTGTTTTCAGCAAGTACAATTAAATCCATTTGTGACTTAGTATGTGCATCTACCATCATTTTCCCCAAATCTTTAACATGTGCTACACTTCCTTTTTGCAGCGCTAGTTGTCCTAAATGAATTCCTTCCAAATTTAACTCAGATACTTTAATTAGAAATGCTACATCTTTTCCTTGCTTATTATCATCAGGTTTTTCAATATTAGATTCTTCGGCAACAACATTCATTGCCTTAGGTTTTTGACTATTGTTGCATGAAACAATTAGTAATATAGAGGAAACAAAAGTTACCTGAAGCAATGCTTTTTTAATATAGTTCGTCTTTTTCATGTGCATTATTTTAGAGGTTAAATTTTTATTTAATTTTAATTGCGAACTACTTCGCCTTTGTTAGATCGCCAATTGTTTTCAAAGTATTTAGCGTCTTCATCATTACGAGGATGAACTCCCATAATAATGTTTCCATTTTTGATTCCTAATTCATATAACTTAGCACGTGCTTCAGGAATTCCCAAGCCTACAAGTGTTCCAATTATTCCTCCTGTAATACTACCTGCAACCCCACCTGCTATACCTGCGGCAATAGGGCCAGCTACCACAATACCATGTCTTGGCAAAGCAAAATTTTTCCCGAAGGAACTTACAGCAGCTGCAATTGTACCAACGGTAGAACCTTTTCTTGCACTTTCAGTGCCTTTAAAAGCTATCTTTGTTTCTTTAACATCACTTGAAAAATGTTTTTTATGGGTATGGTCCGACATTACTAAATTGATATCGTCTTTTGAATAGCCTTTTTCTTGCAAGGTGTTGTATGCATTTTCTGTACTCTTACGGTCAGTAAACATTCCTGTTAACATATTACGCGCTGTTGAAGTGTTTTCAACCTTTTGATTTTCTTTCATCTTAATTTATATTTAAATGGTAAATTATTGAATTGACACGTATCTTACAAAGATGGTAAGTATCTGAACAAAAAGTGTTACACAGTTTTAACAAGATGTTACATGATTCACACATTCTTCTTTTTTTAAGAAGTGCAAAAATGCGATGGAAATCGTCTTTCTGGGATTTAGAAAGCTTTCTATCTAAACATCTAAAAAAATCCTAACTTTGTTACCAAACGCCAACTATTTATGCAACTGATTATTATCAACGGGCCCAATTTGAACTTATTAGGCAAAAGGGAACCCGAAATTTATGGAAACAGCTCTTTCGAAGAATCTTTAGAGCAACTAAAGAAAAAGTTTCCTATGGCTGATATTGATTATTTTCAAAGTAACATTGAAGGAAAAATTATTGACAAACTTCATGAAACAGGGTTTTCCCATAATGGAATTATATTAAATGCTGGAGCGTACACACATACATCAATAGCCATAGCAGATGCAGTTGCTGCCATTAAAACACCTGTTATTGAAGTACATATTTCTAACATTTATGCCCGAGAAAGTTTTAGGCATCATTCGTACATGGCAAAACATTGTTGGGGAACAATTTCCGGTTTCGGATTAACTTCTTACGAGCTTGCCATAGATGCATTTGTTAAACAAACTTAAAATCAAAACAAAAAAACAAGTTTTACGTTTGGGGTAAACACATGAGTAAAAACAACTACCATATATTAATTCAAAAGTTGGATGCTTTCATCAGAAAGTATTACAAAAACCGCTTAATTAAAGGCGGAATTTATGCTTTTGGCTTGCTTATAGCAGCTTTCCTTTTTATTACAATAGTCGAATATTTTATTCAGTTTAATACCCTCGGCAGAACCATTTTGTTTTACACCTTTGTGCTGAGTGCTGCATATGTTTTGGTTTATTTTATATTAATTCCCCTATTAAAACTTTACCAATTTGGAGAAATTATTAACCACAAACAAGCTGCAACCATTATAGGTAATCATTTTAATGAAGTAAGAGATAAACTGATAAATGTATTGCAGTTAGAAGAACAAAAAGCTATTAATCAATATAATAATCAGTTGGTTTGGGCAAGTATAGAGCAGAAATCTGTTGAACTAACTCCTGTACCTTTTTCTAACGCTATACAGTTTAGCGAAAACAAAAAACACCTTAAATGGATAGCCATTCCTTTGTTAACAGCAATATTAATAGGAGTAATTTCTCCCACGATTTTTACAGAAGGAACAAACAGACTGCTTAACCATAATGTTTACATACAACCTATAGCTCCATTTCAATTTAATGTAGAAAATAAGTCGTTGGTGGTGCTAAAAAACAATGATTTCGATTTAGATGTGCTGCTTTCAGGAAATGAATTACCGCATAAGGTTTACATAGAAAAAAATGGTGTAAAATATCCGCTATCAAAAACAGATAACAGAAACTTTGCTTACACTTTTAAAAATGTTCAAGCATCAGAAAGTTTTAAATTATATGCTTCCGGATTTTATTCTGAAGAGTTTAGCTTAAAAGTTATTCCCAACCCTACGCTAAACAATTTTAACATTAAATTAGATTATCCAAATTATACCAACAAAACAGACGAAACACTTTCAAATTCGGGAGATTTAATTGTTCCTGAAGGCACTAAAATTCAATGGAATTTTTCTACTGAAGATGCTGATTTTTTACACTTCATTTTAGGTGATAGTGTGATGGACTTAGCAATTAAGAACGAGCAAGTGGTATTTAACTTAAATGCTTCACAATCTAAAAAATATGGCTTTTTCCCAAAAAACAATTTTGTTTCAAATAGCGATACCGTTTTATATGCCCTTCAGGTGGTTAAAGACCAATATCCGGCTATAGAAATTCAAGAAAAAAGAGATTCTTTAAGTGAAGAGCGTGTTTATTTTAAAGGATTAATTAGCGATGATTACGGTTTTACTAAATTAAATTTTAACTACAGAATAAAAACCAAAAACGATAGTCTTCCCGAAAGAAATAAGCTAAACTCATTTACTATTCCTTTTAATAAAACCAATGTTAGTGAGGAGTTTTTCTATTACTGGAATTTAAAAGAAATCGGTTTGTATCCCGGTGAAGAACTAGAATATTACTTTGAAATTTGGGATAATGATGGCATACATGGAGCAAAATCTTCTCGCTCAGCATTAAAAACTTTCAAATCTAAAACTACCAAAGAAAGAGATGAAGTTACTGATGGAAACAACAATAAAATTAAATCCGATTTAAGTGAAAGCATTGCTGAAACAAAAGAAATTCAGAAAGAATTACAAAAACTAAAAGAAAAGTTGCACGAGAAAAAAGAAATTGGTTGGGAAGAAAAGCAAAAAATGAAAGAATTGCTTGAAAAACAAAAAGAACTGCAAGAGCGTGTAGAAAAAATTGAAGAAGAAAATCAGAAAAACAACATGCAACAAAATGAGTACAAACAATACAATGAAGAATTGTTGCAAAAACAAGAACAATTACAAAAGTTGTTTGATGAGTTAATGACTGATGAGATGAAAGAAATGATGGAGAAATTACAGGAGATGATGGAACGTTTAGATAAAAGCTTGTTGGAAGAAGAATTAGAAAAAATGGAGCTTTCCAATAAAGACCTGGAGAAAGAATTAGATCGTTCGTTAGAACTTTTCAAACAAATGGAATTTCAACAAAAGTTAGATGATGTAAAATCTAAAATGGATGAGTTGGCTGAAAAGCAAGAAAAATTAGCTGAAGAATCTGAAAATAAAGATGCCAACACTGAAGAATTAAAAGAAAAACAAGATGAGTTGAATAAGGAATTTGATGAACTTTCTAAAGAAATGGATGAACTGAAAAAGATGGACGAAGAATTGGAGCGTCCAAATGGAATGGAAGACAACAAAGAGGAGAAAGAATCTATTGCTGAAGATATGCAAGAAAGTTCAGAGCAATTGGAAAACAAAAAAAGTAGTAAAGCATCTAAAAGTCAAAAAAGTGCTGCTCAAAAAATGAAAGAAATGTCAGAAAAAATGGCATCCCTTCAATCGCAAGCAGCAGACCAAGGTGAAGATATGGAGTCGCTCCGTCAGTTGTTAGATAACTTAGTTCACCTTTCTTTCGAGCAAGAAGCGCTAATGGAAACTTACAAAGCTACCAACACCCAAAGTCCGGAATACATTAAGTTAGCTCAAAAACAAAAGAAATTAAAAGATGATGCTAAAATGATTGAAGATTCTCTTTTTGCACTATCTAAAAGAGTTGTTCAGTTGCAATCAGTTGTGAACAAAGAAATCAACCTTATTAATTCCAATATGGATAAAACGCTTGAATTTATGAGTGAAAGATTAAAGCCTATGGCAGCCACTCGTCAGCAATATGTTATGACTTCATTAAACAACTTGGCGTTACTTTTTGATGAAGCTTTACAGCAGATGCAACAACAAGCTCAAAAACAAGGAGAGGGAAGTTGTGATAATCCGGGAGGCAATGGCAAGCCCAAACCAGGACCTGGAAATATGGGGAGCCTAAAAAAAATGCAAGAACAATTGAGCAAACAATTAGAGCAAATGGAGAAAGCATTGAAAGAAGGACAAAAGCCGGGAGGTAAAAAACCCGGACAAAAACCAGGAGAAGGTTCTATGATGCCGGGGGGAATGGGAACTAGTGAATCTTTAGCAAAAATGGCCGCGCAACAAGCTAAAATCCGACAAGAACTTCAAAAGCTAAAAAATAAAGGAGCTCAAGGTACCGAAGGCATGTCTAAATTAATGGAAGAAAATGAGCAAGATATTGTCAATAAACGCATCACACAAGAAACATTAAACCGTCAACAAGAGATTTTAACTAGACTTTTAGAATCTGAAAAAGCAGAGCGAGAAAGGGAATGGGATGATAAAAGAGAATCTAAAGAAGGAAAAACTGTTGAAAATAGTAACCCAAATTTATTTTTTGAGTATAACAAGCAAAAGGAGAGTGAAGTAGAGTTGCTACAAACAACTCCACCTCATTTAACTCAATTTTATAAAAACAAGGTAACACAATATTTTCAAGAAATAAACAGATGACAACAACGATGACACTCAAAAGAATTCAATTACCATCTAACAAAGAAAGCGTACTGCAAATAGAGCAGTTTATTGATTCTTTTTGTGAAAAAAGAGAAATCACTCAAGATTGCTACGGGAACATTTTAATTGCCCTTACAGAAGCAGTAAATAATGCTATTCAACATGGTAATGGATACAAGCCGGACACATTTGTAGTAATAGAATACGAAGTGTCTGATGATGAAGTGTTATTTATTGTAAAAGATCAAGGAAATGGATTTGATTACGAAAAAATACCAGACCCAACTTTACCAGAAAATATTTTAAACACAAACGGTAGAGGTGTTTTTTTAATGCAAAATTTAGCTGATAAATTTGCTTTTGAAAACAATGGTAGCATTGTAAAATTGACTTTCTGTTTATCTTCAAATTAAAATCCCTTGAGTGCTATAACTTTCCACACAGAAGATATTTCTTATACAGTTAAGAATAAAAATCACATCAAATCTGTAATTAAAACTGCTATTGCCGATGAAACTAAAAAACTCGGAGAAATAGCTTTTATATGCTGTTCTGACAACTATCTCCATAAAATTAACCAAGAATACCTTAAGCATGATACATTCACGGATATCATCACATTTGATTACTGTGAAAATGATGTGGTTTCTGGAGATATTTTTATAAGCATAGAAAGGGTTAAAGAAAATGCTATAAAATTCAATCAAAACATTGAAAATGAATTATTTAGAATACTAATTCATGGTGTATTACATTTATTAGGTTATAAAGACAAATCCCCCAACGATAAAAAAATAATGACAGATAAGGAAGATTTTTACTTAACTTTGTACTCAAATAAGTGACAATTAACTTTATAAATCCCACAAAAGATATTTTAAACCCAATAATGTTTCACGTGAAACATAATTTATACATATGAACAATCAATACGATATAATAGTAGTTGGAGGCGGTCATGCAGGTTGTGAAGCAGCAGCTGCTGCGGCAAATCTTGGTTCAAAAACCCTTTTAATTACAATGAACATGGATGCTATAGCTCAAATGTCATGTAATCCGGCAATGGGAGGAATAGCCAAAGGACAAATAGTTCGAGAGATTGATGCTTTAGGAGGTTATTCCGGTTTAGTAAGCGACAAAAGTGCTATTCAGTTTAAAATGCTAAACAGATCTAAAGGACCAGCCGTTTGGAGTCCAAGAACACAAAACGACCGCATGCTTTTTTCAAAAGAATGGAGGTTAATGTTAGAAAATACTCCCAATGTTTTCTTTTGGCAAGACATGGTAAATGAATTAATTTTTGAAGATGGAAAGTGCGTTGGCGTTAAAACTCAAATTGGCATCGAGTTTAAATCCAAAGCTGTAATTCTAACTAATGGTACTTTCTTAAATGGCTTAATTCATATCGGAGAAAAACAATTTGGAGGAGGTAGAGCAGGTGCAAGACCATCAAAAGGATTGACAGAACAATTGGTAAGTTATGGTTTTGAATCAGGAAGAATGAAAACAGGAACTCCACCACGAGTTGATGGAAGAAGCATAGATTATACTAAAATGGAAGAACAACCCGGTGATAAAAACCCTAGTACTTTTTCTTATTTAGACACTACCACAAAACTTACCAAACAAAGAAGTTGTCACATTGCATATACCAATCAAGATGTACACGATGTCTTACAAACTGGCTTTGAAAAATCACCTATGTTTTCAGGAAGAATTCAAGGCTTAGGCCCGAGATATTGTCCATCTATTGAAGACAAAATTGTACGCTTTTCTGAAAGAGAAAGACACCAATTATTTGTTGAGCCTGAAGGTTGGAACACAGTAGAAATTTATTTGAATGGATTTTCCACATCACTTCCAGAAGACGTTCAATACAAAGCCATGCAATTAATTCCTGGTTTTGAAAAAGCGTTAATGTTTAGACCAGGGTATGCCATAGAATATGACTTTTTTCAACCTACACAACTTAAAAACACACTTGAAACTAAGTTGGTAGATAACCTATATTTTGCTGGACAAATAAATGGAACTACAGGTTATGAAGAAGCGGCAGGACAAGGTTTAATGGCTGGAATAAATGCTCATTTAAAAACAAACAAAAAAGAAGCTTTTATTTTAAATAGAGACGAAGCTTATATAGGTGTTTTAATAGACGATTTGATTAATAAAGGCACAAACGAACCTTATAGAATGTTTACGTCAAGAGCAGAATATAGAATACTTTTAAGACAAGATAATGCAGATGTTCGTCTGACCGAAAAAGGGTTTAATTTAGGTTTAGCTTCTGAATTAAGAATGAAAAAAGTAGCCGAGAAAAAACAAAATATTGAAAAAATAATCAAGCGATTTGAAGAAGTTTCTATCTTACCTAAAGAAGTAAATACTTATTTAGAACAACAAAATTCATCGCCTTTAAAACAACAAGTAAAAGCCATTTCTGTTATAACAAGACCAAATATTGCCATAAAAGAATTGAGTTTATGCAACACAAAGTTATCAGATGAAACCAATTTATATACAGAAGATGTATTAGAAAGTGCAGAAATTTTAATGAAGTACGAAGGTTATATTAAAAGAGAAAAAGAAGTAGCAGATAAAATTTCCAGACTCGATGATATTAAAATTCATGACACAATTGACTACACTAAACTTGGATCTTTATCTGCTGAAGCAGTAGATAAACTTTCTAAAATTAAACCCTCAACTATAGGACAAGCATCAAGAATTAGTGGAGTTTCTCCATCAGATGTTTCTGTTTTGATGGTTTACATGGGAAGGTAAAATTTAAAACAAAATCATAAATTGTTTCATCTGTTAATTATAAGTATTTTTTATTAGTCAGATGCAACAACCATTATAG
>CAMPHX010000028.1 GCA_946886085.1 uncultured Flavobacteriales bacterium
TCTTAGTCCCACACTTTTGCACTGATTTCTACGTAGACTTCTACATTTCAATTTGACATTGGATTACCTAAGTAACAAGATCCATCACTTCATTTTACAGTGCTTCGTTCCTCAGCTGGTAAAATATTGTTCAGGATGACATGTTAGGATGAGAAGCATGAGGAGTTAACCTAAAAATAGTTTAGATGACAGCTAAAATAGTATATGCATTACCATTTAAGGAAAAACTTTCTTTTTCTTTTTTGGTGAGCAATAATTTGCCAATAGGAGAGGCAGGAGAAATAGCAAAAAAGACTTCGTTTTCTATGGTTACTTTTCCAATACTTGCAGCAATATAAAAGTTGCCGTTATTGCTGTAAACTATACTTCCTAACACAACCGTGTTGTTGGTGTTAGTTGGATTTATTTGAGTTAAGTTTTGTTTGATGTTGAGTGCTTCACTCAGTTGGGCAGTTAGTTTTTCTGTTTCTAATTGAGCCATTGCTCTTCCGGTTTCATGTTTATCGCCAGCACTACTTTTGGTTTCGTTATTGGCAGCTTGCTGGGCTTCTTTTAAAATATGTTGTAAGGAGGCAATTCTTTCCTCTGCAAGAGTTAAGCAACGTTGGTGTAATGCCATTTTTATGGAAGATGAAACTTGCATTTTTTTTATTGGAATTTTGTTGCTATTGTTTGCAACTTGATATTTTAATTTCTCTTTTCGTTTTTCACGAAAATAGAGAAATTTAATGGCATAGTGGTAAAAATAAATAAATACGTTAACCTTTTACGCTGTGCCATTAAGATTTTTACGCTGTCGCTAAAATCTAAAATGACAAGCTGCTTTTTAGTTTCTATTTGGCAAGGTGTGGAGGGTGAGTATTAATTTTTTAAAAAGGTAAATCATCATCTTCTGGTAATTTTGTAATTATCTCTGAAATTTCTTCATTTGTAATTTGTCTTTCTTTATATTTAATTTCTAGATAACAATTAGCTTCAATCGTCTGTAAAATATTTTCTGAGTATAAACGAATATTAAAATCTATTTTCATAGAATCTTTCGGAAATAATAATATCAAAGGCTCTATAACAACCTCCTTGTCTGGAATCATAATAAAAGGTTTACTTTGAAACTCCCAGGTTTTTGCAGAAGTTTTAGCATGACTTTTATTAAATAGTTTTCGAATTCTACTTTGTGATTCATAAGGTACTAATTCATTTAAATTATAATCTAGTGAGTTCTCTTCTGAGGTATTAAAAGACTCAATATTTAGAGAGTTTTCTTTTGATGACTTTAATGATAGTTCGACATTCACGTTTCCAAATGTTCTATTGATATTATTTTTTACGCCTAACACTATAGGAATGCTATTTTTTCTATTTACATAAGTTACCAAGGCGTTATAAAAAATACTTTGTTTATCTTTTAAACGATTGTCTGACTTTAGAAGTTTTTCAATTTTTTCTACTTCATACTCAATCCGTTCAGTTTGTATTTTTAATTGGTTACCTATAAACTTGCCATTATCTTGCTGGACAAATGAAAAGTCAATAATATTTTTATCTTCAGTTCTTCTTTCTTGAAGTTCCCTTATCTTCATCTCTAATTGCCTTGACACCTTGTCTCTAAAATCAACTAAGGAGTTAAAGTTCTCAATAAGAGCACTATTATATAAATCTTCTTTAAATTTATTTAATTCCTCAAGTTGTTTTAAATCAATTAATGATGGGTCTTTTCCTCTTTTTGAAAAATATAGCATTACAGGTTTTCCTGCCTTTGCAACTCTTTTAATTTCTTCAACAGTACCTCCAATTTCTTTTCCAGTTGGGGTACCTATTTTTGTCCAAAAAAAGCCGATTAACATATCGCAGTCATCTACTATTTGCGTGTTAATAGCTTCTTGTGGTCTTACTCCATATGTAGGAGAAGAGTGGGTTTCCCATTTTAATGGGAGTAGTACAATTTTTTTATTAAATGAATGTAAGTCATTCCAATCTTGAATGATTCGTGTTACTATTTCTCTTTCCTCTTCAACATCTGAAGGTGAGGCAATTAGAATTCTATAAACTATTGATTCGTATGACATTTATTTTCTGTTTTTATTAGTATTATGTACAATTTGTATACATGAGTACTTTTTGTACTCATGCCTATCCAGTTTTGGTATATAGGTGTCTTTTTAGTTACATCTATTTCCTCCAAATATATCCAAAATAGCTTATTAATCAATTAGATGTTAATAACTACTGAATAAATAATAAAAAAATCCCTGCTAATTACTTAACAGGGATTTTGGGTTAACTATTTACTATGAAAAATGATTACTTGTTGTTATCGTCTGCGTCAGTTACTTCTTCAAAGTCAACATCGGTAACTTCATCGCTACCATTTGTTTCAGAAGCATTTGCTGCATCAGCAGCACCTCCGGCTTGTTGTTGAGCATTGTACATTTCTTGAGAAGCAGCTTGGAAAACGGTATTTAGTTTTTCAATTCCTGCTTTACAAGCCTCAACATCTTTGGCTTCGTGTGCTTTTTTCAATTCAGCTAACGCTTCTTCAATAGGTTGCTTTTTGTCAGCTGGCAATTTGTCGCCATAATCTTTCAATTGTTTTTCTGTTTGGAAGATTAAGCTATCTGCTTGGTTCATGGTCTCAGCAATTTCTTTCGCTTTTTTATCAGAATCAGCATTTTCTTCAGCCTCACGTTTCATTCTTGCAATTTCTTCTTCACTTAATCCAGAAGATGCTTCAATTCTAATGCTTTGTTCTTTACCTGTTGCTTTATCTTTAGCAGAAATATTCATTATTCCGTTAGCATCAATATCAAAGGTTACTTCAATTTGAGGTACGCCTCTTGGTGCTGGTGGAATGTCTGTCAACTGAAATCTTCCCAACGATTTGTTATCAGCAGCCATTGGTCTTTCTCCTTGTAATACATGGATATCTACCGCTGGTTGGTTATCTGAAGCTGTTGAGAAGGTTTCCGATTTTTTAGTTGGGATAGTAGTGTTGGCTTCAATTAATCTAGTCAATACACCACCCATTGTTTCAATTCCCAATGATAGGGGAGTAACATCCAACAATAATACATCTTTAACTTCTCCGGTTAATACACCACCCTGAATTGCTGCACCAATGGCAACCACTTCATCAGGGTTTACTCCTTTAGAAGGTTCTTTTCCGAAGAATGATTTTACTGCTTCTTGTATAGCTGGGATTCTGGTAGAACCACCAACTAAAATTACTTCGTTGATATCTTTTGCAGTGTAACCTGCACTTTTTAGCGCAGTTTTACATGGCTCAATAGTTCTTTTAATTAACTCATCTGCCAATTGCTCAAACTTAGCTCTCGATAAGGTTTTTACCAAGTGTTTAGGTCCTGAAGCAGTTGCTGTAACGTAAGGTAAGTTAATCTCTGTTGAGCTAGTGCTAGAAAGTTCTACTTTCGCTTTTTCAGCAGCTTCTTTCAAACGTTGTAATGCCATTGGGTCATTTCTTAAATCAATGCTTTCAGCAGCATTAAATTCATCAGCTAACCAGTCAATGATTACTTGGTCAAAATCATCACCACCAAGGTGGGTATCTCCATCAGTAGATTTTACTTCAAAAACACCATCACCTAATTCAAGAATAGAAACGTCATGTGTTCCACCACCACAGTCGAACACTACAATTTTCATGTCTTGAGATTTTTTATCTAATCCGTAAGCTAAAGCAGCAGCGGTAGGCTCGTTAATGATTCTTTTTACTTTTAATCCGGCAATTTCTCCAGCTTCTTTAGTAGCCTGACGTTGAGCATCGTTAAAATATGCAGGCACAGTAATTACAGCCTCACTAACAGATTGTCCTAAGTAATCTTCAGCAGTTTTTTTCATTTTTTGCAATACCATTGCTGAAATTTCTTGTGGCGTATATAACCTATCGTCAATTTTTACTCTTGGCGTATTGTTTTCACCTTTTACTACTTCGTAAGAAGCTCTTTTAATTTCGCTAGCTACTTGGTCGAATGAATTGCCCATAAATCTTTTAATAGAAGATATGGTTTTGGTTGGGTTGGTAATAGCTTGTCTTTTGGCAGGATCTCCAACAGTTCTTTCTCCGCCTTCTAAAAAAGCAACGATAGAAGGGGTAGTTCTTTTTCCTTCGGCATTAGGGATAACAACCGGTTCGTTTCCTTCCATTACAGAAACACATGAATTGGTTGTTCCTAAGTCTATTCCTATTATTTTACTCATAATATTAGTTTTTATTAGTTTAAAAATATTTTCGAAAAGGAATAGTCAAAGGATATGCCATTGGTTTTTAACAGCATTTTCTTGAAAATATGTCAGCCACTAACCGAATTTACCGACTAATGGCTGACAATTTTATGACAATAAGACAGAAAGAAACTTAGTTTAGAAGTTTAATAGGGGATAAGTTTAGAAGAAAAACTAAACAACTAAACTCATAAACTAACTAAGCTTATTTGCTTAAAATCTTAAACTCTGTTCTTCTGTTTTCTTGGTGAGCTGCTTCTTTATCTTCTTCAAACTTAAGTTTAGCTATTTCTGCATCGGTAATAACCAAACGAGATTCTCCGTAACCTTTAGAAACTAATCTGTCGGCAGCAATTCCGTTTTTAACTAAATAATCTACACAAGATTGAGCTCTTTTTTGAGATAAGTCTTCGTTGTATTTATCTCCACCTCTTGAATCGGTATGTGCAGAAAGCTCAATTTTAATGGTTGGATTTTCATTAAGCAATTTAACCAAACGATCTAACTCATTTTTAGAGGCATCTCTAAGTGTAGCTTTATTGTAATCGTAGAAAATGTTTTTCAAGACAATGATACTTCCGATATCAATTTTCTTAAGTTCAATATTTCTTTCTACTTCTTGGTAAGCCGCAGATTCAGGAATGTTAAAGTTCTCCGAGTGGAACAAATAGCTTTCTTTTCTGATAATTAAACCGTAGTTTTTTCCTGAAGGAAGAGAAACCAAATATTTACCGGTACTTTCGTTAGATTCAAAAGTAGCTAAAGTAACATTTGCTTCTACATCAACTAACTCAATGCTTGCACCAAGTGGTAATTTGGTTTTTTCATCGCTAATAATACCTTTAAGGATAGTAATTTTTTTAGCATCAGTATTTACTGCTTTCTCAATTACTTTTTCACTTACAGGTTTAGCAATAGAGGCTAATAAGTTATCTTCAGAGCTAATTTGCATAGGTTTTTCAGGACCTAAGAAAGTAATCATATAAATATCTTTTTCACCGTATCCATCCGATTTGAATGAAGAATAATAACCTCTTCTTCCACTTGAGTTAATAATGAAGAAAACATCATCATCAACCGTATTAATAGGGTAACCTAAGTTTTTTGGTTCGCTCCAACTTCCATTGGCTTGTTTTTCTGAAACAAAAATATCGTAGCCACCCATACTTTTATGTCCTTGAGAAGAGAAATAAAGTGTTTTACCATCTGGGTGAATCAACACAGACTCCTCATTATATTTAGTATTAATGTCTGGTCCTAAGTTTTGAGCAGGTCCCCAGTCTTGTAATTTTTCATCCCATTGGGTAACATAAATATCACGCATACCAAAACTACCTTCAGGTTTGTTGCTTACAAAATACAAGGTTTTTCCATCACTAGAATAACTTGCAGAAGATTCATGATTTTTGGTATTGATGTTTTTATTCATTTTTTTTGGTTTCGACCAAGAAGTTCCAATTAACTTGGTTTCATATAGGTTTCCGTCACCTTTATCATCAATATAAATAATCATGCTTTGAGCATCAGGAGCAACAGCAACCGTAGCATCATGCTGGTCGGTATTTACGGGAGCTCCTAAATTTTGAGGAGCAGACCATTGTCCGTTTGTTTTTTTAGAAATATAAATATCTTCAAAATATTCATTTAACCCCATGTCAATATTTCCTCCTGTGGTGGTGTTTCTTCTGGAAGTAAACATCATTACTGATTCATCGGCATTAATGATAGCACCATATTCAGGGTATTTTGAGTTAACAATGCCACCAAAATTATCGATAAACACTCTAACAGGGTTAGCTACTAATTCTTTGGCTGTTTTACATTGGTCTATTCTTCTCACTACATCTTCCAATTCAGCAGGGTTTTTAGCTGCAACAGCTTTGTGTTTTTCAAAAGCAGCAATGGCTTTATCAAAATTCATGGTAATGTGATAAGCTCTTCCTAAATGATAGTGAATATCAGGAGCTACATTTGGGTTGAGTTTTAAGGCTTTTTCCAGATGAGGAACGCTTTCTTCTTTATAAACAGAAGAAACCAAATAACATCTGCCAATTTTATAATTCAGTTGAGAGTTGTTTGGATTAAAAGTATTGGCTTTCACCAAAAAAGGTAAGGATTCTCTATAATATGAAGCTCTAATTTTATATTCATTAGAATTGTCATCTAAATATTCAGGAGACATTAATGTAAATGTTTTTTCGCCTATTTTAAGGTTTTCTTCAGCTTCTTTAAAAGCATCTTTTTGTTCTTTAAATAACTTTTTATCAAAAGGAGTGTCTTGTTGTGCTTTTACTGCAAAAGTGAAAATAATAACTAATAAACTGATAAATATATGTTTCATAAGATTGTTTTTAATTTGAGAGATGTAAAATATGTTTTTTTAAAGATGAATTAGTTACAAATTTGTTGAGAAAAGGCTTTGCCATTTTTTAAACCTAACTCAGCAGCTTTGTTCCAATCTTCGCAAGCTTTATCTTCTTTTCTGAGCATTTCGTATGCAATACCTCTGTTAAGATAGGCGGCTGCATAATTTTTATCTAATGAAATGGCTTTGTCGCAATCTGCTACAGCTCCTTGATAATCTTTTAATTTATATTTAGCTGAAGCTCTATTATTAAAAGCATAAGCATATTTTGGATTCAGCATAATGGTTTCGTCAAAATCTTTAATAGCATCTTTATAATCACCTTTTTCTAATTTGGCTAAGCCTCTGTTGTTGTAGGCAATAAAATAATCTTCTTTTAAGAACAATGCTTTTGAATAACTTTTAATAGCCAATTCGTATTCGCCATTGGCCCTGTAAGCACTTCCTAAATTGTTGTGAACGAAACTAAGTTTTCCGTCAACCATCAATGCTTTTTCATAATCTTTAATAGCTCCTTTAATATCGTTTAATTGCTTTTTAGCACTTCCTCTATCGTTAAAAGCATAAGCGTAATCGGGTTTGTTTTTTATAGCATTATCGTATTCGGCAATCGCTTCTTTAAATTTATTGTCAAGAAAATAGATGGTTCCTTTGTAATAATAAGCATCAGCATGGGCAGGGTTAATTTCTGTAGCTCGGTTAAAATCTTTTAATGCCGCTTCAGCATCTCCTAATTCGTAATAAGAACGACCTCTTAAAAAATGAGCATTGGTAGAATCAGGATTTATTTCAACAGCTTTATCGAAATCTAAGATTGCATTTTTATAATCTTTTAGTTGAAATTTTACAGAGCCTCTATTAAAATAAGCTTTTTCAAAGGTTGGGAAAAGCTCTATGGCTTGAGTAAAGCTTTCGATAGCACCATTTAAATTATGGCTGTTAGCTTGGTTAATTCCACTGTTGTATAGTTCCATAGCTTTTCCTTCTGAAAGGGCCGATGTATCACCAACAACAACATCTTGTGCAATTATGTTTGCTGACAGCAATATAAAAGCAAACGGAATAAATAATTTCATTTTTTTCATATACATTGGTTTAAGAGTTTTGTAAAAATAAGTAGCTAAAATTATAATTTTTATGCCAATTTTACAAAAAAATAACGATAATGAAGATTTCTTCCAATGAATTAGGCAGTGTAGTGGCTTATTTTAAAAATGAATTAGCTTCTTTTTACGATATAAGTGAATTGGAAAGTATACTTTACATCCTTTTTCAGTATTATTTTGGAGTTTCTAAAACAGATATTGTCATCAATAAAGATAGAAAACTTTCAGAATCGGATTTATTGTTAGTGATTTATGCAGTTAAGGAGTTGAAAAAATATAAACCTTTAGCTTACATTATTGGCGAGTGGGAGTTTTTCGGATTATCTTTTTTTGTTAATGAACATGTGCTTATTCCACGACCGGAAACGGAAGAATTGGTGCAACTAATTATAAACGATTACGATAATCATCCTCCCAACAACATACTAGATATCGGTAGTGGAAGTGGTTGTATTGCATTGAGTTTAAAACATCATTTTAAAAATAGTAATGTAACTGCATGGGATATTTCTGATGAAGCTTTAAAAGTGATTGATAAAAATGCAAAAAGATTACATCTCGAAATTGAAATAAATAAAGTAGATGTGTTATCTAACCCAGAGGTTAATGTGAAATATGATGTAATAGTGAGTAACCCACCTTATATTACAAATAAGGAACAAGCCCAAATGCATAGTAATGTGCTTGATTATGAGCCTCATTTAGCGTTGTTTGTTCCCAATGAAAATCCGTTGCTTTTTTATGAGAAAATTGCAGACATTGCTGTTAAGCATCTTACTGAAAATGGAAGTTTATATGTGGAAATAAATGAGCAATTTGGAGATGAAGTGGTTTTGCTTTTCAATAAAAAAGGCTTAAAAAAGGTAGAAATCAGTAAAGATATTAATGATAAGAATAGAATGGTTAAAGGAATATTATTG
>CAMPHX010000029.1 GCA_946886085.1 uncultured Flavobacteriales bacterium
CTATTAGAGTCTTTCGTTTCTTTAGGATAGATATAAATTCTTGAACTTGTTGTCCAGAATTTGTGAACATTTGGATGATTTAATTTTCTTTCAAAGTACTTTTTGAGTAAATCAGCATCAAAGAATTCGAACTTGTGAAAACTGAAAACGAATAAGCCACTGCTAAATGGCTTGATTTCTACACTAATATTTTTGTAAGGGAAATTAGTTATTAAATTTTTTTTTCTATTGTGTTCGATTTTTATTTTAGCATCAGGGTAATGTGTTTTTATTTTATGAATTAGAGTATTTTCCATCCCTTCATAATTTTGAATCCATCAGATTATTAATATAAGCATTTACCTCATGCGGAACAGCTCCATCCATTTGGCTTGCTATGGGTAAAATTCTTGTTATAATTTGTTCCATATTATTCCATGAATAATAAATATTAATACTTCCATTTGCTAAAGAAGGGATTCTTAAAATTCCTTTGGATATTAAATCTGTTGCAATTGAAATATTTATTGTCCATGCTAAATATTCAAGTCTTTCGTTTAAGGATGACGGATTTGTAATTGCATAGGATTGATGAAACAATTCATGAAGCATTCCTAATTCCATAATACAAGTTATGTAATTTATTACAGGGTCATATGGATTGTTGTCATTGTCTATTGCTAATTGAACTTTGGATAAGCCGTGCTTGTTTATCATTTTAGAAATATACTCATCTGTAAACGCATTTACTTTTTCAATTGATAATAAGTTTCTGTGCCTACTTATTTCAGGTGGAAAATTTAATAAATCGAGTTGTTTTTTTATGGTTGTTGACATAGAATTTTTTTATTTTAAATTGCGGATCGTTTTCTAATTAAGCCTAAGTACTTAAATATTGTAGAGTCTTTGTTTCTAATTCAAGTTCAATTTATTTATTTTTAGTTTTTATTTTTTCCAAACTATGTATTTTACTCAGTCAGATTTACTTCTTCAAATGTATAAAAAATAGTTTAAAAATCCAGTAAATGGGCTATTTATGGTTGGTGTTTTCTTAATACCAATATCCCAATAGGTCTAATTCTCCGTCAGACCATTCTTTATTCCCCACTTTTTTATACATTAGGTAGCAGTCGTCAATTTGTTCATTGCCAATACCATGATTTTTTCCTTGATTTATTTTAAGCCAAGTAATTTTTTGTATGGTCTTGGTATAACCCAATCGCTCATAAAAAAGTGGTTGATCTGTTACAAGAAAAATAAAATCAATATTGTTGTTATTCTCTATAGCAATCCTTTCCAGCTCTTTCATTAACTTAGTTCCAAGTCCGTTTTTCTGAAAAGAGGGGTGGATTACTAAATCAATAACTCCAAAAACGGTTATCAAGGTTTGGTTTAAATTCATGGCTCGGTAATCAATGGCAAGTTGCCCGATTAACTTGTTATCAAGCTTCATTAATAGTCGGTAGTGAGGGATTTGTTTAAAGAATGTTCTGCCTTCATAGTTAAATTCAGGAAAACAAATAGTTAAAAGGTTATTGAGTTCAGATTTTGTGTTTTCCTCTATCTGAAATTCATTTACAAAGCTTATGGTCGGACTTGTCATTAATAATTTATTTCTGTGGTATTTCCCCAAAAATAGAAAATAAATAGTTTATAAATCAGCCAAATGATTTTTTATGATTGGTGTTGCTTCAGTTATGATATTTGTGAAGGAAGGTATTATGCATTTCGCAAAATCTTTTCCATTTTACGACCTTTAGCTAATTCATCCACTAACTTGTCTAAATATCTTACTTGTTGTGTTAATGGATTTTCAATTTCTTCTATGCGGTATCCGCAAATTACTCCTGTAATAAGGTGAGCATTTGGGTGTATAGAAGCTTGTTGAAAGAAGGCTTCAAAAGTTACTTTATTATCAATGAGTTCTTGTAGTTTTTTATCATTAAAACCGGTTAGCCATGTTATCACTTGATGCAATTCTTCTTTTGTTCTGCCTTTTTTCTCTACTTTGGTAACATAGTGTGGATATACTGATGCAAAAGTCATTTTTGCGATGCGTTCATTATGTTCAGGTGTTGGTTTCATCATTTTATGTTTTTAACGTTAAGCACTAAAATTATTTTAACCTTTCTAACTGACCTTTCCTTTTTATAAGGTTTTTATAGTCCCACTGAATTTCTCTTGATTTTTTCAACCAATTTGTTAGGTCTTTTGTATTGATTTGTTCAACAGTTGTATAGAAAATAGAAGTATCTTTAAATTTTTTGCCTCTTATGTTTAGTTTTTCTTCTTTAAAATCTGCTCCACTCCAAAACATTAAACGTAAGCCTGCTTTTTGTTTGCTGTAACCTACAATTGGATTGTCGTCTAAAAACCAGACAGGGTGTGCATGCCAAATTTTGCACTTGGCTTCAGTTAGTTCATTGTCAATTGTTGTTGCTAGTAAGTCGCAAATTTCTTTGTCAACTGGTGTTTGCTTGTTGTTATATGCTTGAATTGCTGTGTTCATCGGTCGCTTTTAACTTTTTTGTAAAGATACTATTTATACTAAATCGTTAAAAAGTTTTTTGTGCGTTTTGTGTCAATCTTTATGTTCATGAATATAAAATTATGTGTCCTAAGTTAAAAAATTTCTCTAGCTTTATTTTACTAAGTTTCGTTCCTCAACTTGTAAAATTTTGTTTGAAATGACATTCAATTACTAGTAAATTACTCTTTAGTGTCATTTCGAGCAATATTTTTCAGTTGCTTTAGCAATTAGAAAAATGTAGTCGAGAAATCTTCTTTCTTTGAAACCAATACACCCAATTAAGAATTCAAATCCTAAGCAACAAAATATCTCAAGTTTCATTTTACTAAACTTCGTTCCTCAGTTTGTAAAATTTTCTTCGATATGACACTTGAAATAGTTTTGATTAGGGAGCTACCAATTCAATAATTTTATCAACGGTAGCTTTATTGTCAACCCCCAACCCTTCTTGTTGATGAACTAACACTCCTTGTTGATTGAAAACACTGATAATGTTGGAGTGAGAGAAATCTAAGGGAGATATTTCTTTGTATTTAACCGCTAATATATTGGCAAATTCTCTGGTGTTTTCATCAGAGCCTTGTAAGAATACCCATTGTTCAGTGTTCATTTGGTTCTCAATAGCAAAAGCTTTTAATCTTTCAGGAGTATCTGTTTCAGGATCTATGCTTACTAAAATGTATTTAACTGGTTGATTTGCTTCAGATTTTACTTTAGCTTCAATATTTCGCATATCGGCAACTAACCTTGGGCATGCAGCTTTGCATGAGGTATAAATCATTACTACTACCAATACTTCACCTTGAAAATTTTTAAATTCAACCGTTTCATTGTTTTGGGTTTTCCAAGTAGAAGGTAGTTGAAAAATAGACATTTCGTCAAATTCTTCTGTAGCTTCAACTGTATTGTTTGTTGTGTTGGTTTCGTCTGTTGTTGTATTGTCACACGAAAACAAAGCGAACACTGATAGTAAAAGTAAGGTGTAGTTTTTCATATGTTTAGTCAATTTTAATCTTTTACGCATCTAAAACCTAAGTTTTTAATGCAAAAATTGGCTTTTAAGCTTCCTCTAAAGGCGTAACGCATAAAAGCAGCATAATTCATTAAGTCTTTAGCACCTACAGCACCTCCTGCACAAAATAAATTTCTGTCGGTATCTACATCTTTTCTAGATTCTCCGGAAATTAACACAGAATTAAAATCTAATGTCCATTCCCAAACTAAACCGTGTAAATCGTAAACACCCCAAATGTTTTTGTTGGTTTTTCCTACTTGTTTAAGGTAGGTTTTTGGTGTTTCGTAGCTGCTTAGTATTTTTTGATTGTAGAGACTGTCCACACGAGCATCTTTTTTGGTTTCATCAGCCATGGCCACATATTCCCATTCATCTACTGTTGGTAATCTTTTCCCAACATATTCGCAATAGGCTTTCGCTGCATACCAAGAAACGGTATTTACAGGAGCATTAGAAATTGTATTACTGAAAGTAGTATCACTAGTCCAATCCATTAGGTAACCTTTATCAGCAAACAAGCGTGTTACTTTGTTTTTTTTCCATTTAGGATTGGCAATTACAAAATCTAAATATTGTTGGTGTGTTACCGGATGGATGTCCATGTGGAAATCTTTAACTGTAACAACAGAAGAATCTGTACCATAAAGGGGGATATACTTTCCCCCTTTGATGGCTACAGTTTTTGTTGATTGTTGAGCAATTGCAATATTACTTAACAGTATAAATACTAATGGTAAGACGTTGAATTTCATTATTTTTTCTTGTTTCTTACAGCTTTTACCATTGATGGAGTAACTTCAGTTTTATTGTTTCCCCAATTGTTGTAGACGTAAGTTAATACATTAGCAATTTCTTCATCAGTAATGTTTTGAGCAGTCATTACACTGTTGTATTTGTTTCCGTTTACAGTAATTTCTCCTGTTAAACCGTTTAGTACAATGTCGATAGCTCTGTTTACATCGGCATTTAAGAAATCAGCTTTAGCTAAAGGAGGAAATGCATTTGGTAAACCTTCTCCATTTGCTTGGTGACAAGCCACACAAGTTTGAGAATATACTTGTTTACCCATTTCAATTCTTTCGGCTACTGTAGTAGCTATTTTAGCAGTAGGAGCTTCACCTGCATTAGGCATTTCCTGAATTCCACCACCTTCCGGTTTGTAAATTCCTTCCATTAGTTCTCCTGAATAAACTTTTTTATTTTTTTCTCCTTTTACTTTTAACATACCTAAAGCACCTTTATTAAATGCTCTAAAAATAGAGTGGTCAACCAAGATAAAAGTACCGGGAACTTCAACTTTAAATTCTACAATGGCAGCACCACCGGCAGGAACTAAAGTAGTTTGGATGTTTTCGTTAATGGTAGTTCCGCCTTCAGCATATACTTTATCGAAAATTTCACCAATAACATGGAAAGAAGAAACTAAGTTTGGACCACCGTTACCTACGAATAATCTAACTGTTTCACCCACATTTGCAGTAATAGCATTGTCACCGGTTAATGCACCCACTTTTCCGTTAAAAACTACATAGTCAGCATGTTCATCAACAGCTTTTTGCATATCGAAAGGTTGTAAACCTGGTTGTCCATTTTTTCCTTTAGTATAAAAATCACCTTGCATTACATAATATTCTTTGTCAACAGCAGGAAGACCACCTTCCGGTTCAACTAAAATTAAACCGTACATTCCGTTGGCAATGTGCATCCCAACTGGAGCAGTAGCACAGTGGTAAACATATAAACCAGGGTTTAATACTTTAAAAGAAAAAACTTTCTCATGTCCTGGAGCAATAAATGAAGACTCAGCTCCACCGCCAGGACCTGTCACGGCATGTAAATCGATGTTGTGAGGCAATTTGTTATCAGGATGATTTTTTAAATGAAACTCTACTTCATCACCTACTCTTGTTCTGATGAAAGAACCCGGAACGGTACCTCCAAAAGTCCAGTAAACATAACTAACTCCGTTAGCCATTTCGCCTTCTTGTTCTAAAATTTCCATGTGAACAATTAGTTTTTTAGCAGCTCTGTCGCCAATTGGTTTTGGTACTAATGGTGGCGATGTGAGTTCTGCTTCCATTTCTCCATCAATAGGAATTGAAGTTGCATCTATACTTTTTTCAGCTTTCTTATCAGATGGGTTGCTGCAAGCAAATGCAAACAACGCTATTGAAATTAAAAAGATTAAATTCGTTTGTCTCATGATATTTAGTTTTTTGATTTACAGGTTAAATTCTTGTTGTGATAAAGTTAATAAAAACAATGTGATACTAATCATAAAACATCATTTTATTTTTCCTTAATCATACCTCAAATTTAGTGCTAAAAATAGCTATATTAAGTGATTTAATTCATTATAAAAGCAAAGATTTGGAAGTTTATTTTATGATATAAGTCATGTTTTTAATTGGGATATAAAAGCTATATTTTTTACGTTGCTTTAAATTTTCTAATTCAAGACAAACACTCCTATTAGAAAAGCAATAACAAACAGACTTACCAATATTTTCCAGAAGAGGTTAGCTTTTTTGGTTTCCATAAACTGAAAACTTACTGCCATAAATTTTACAGCTGTTAGGCTTGTTATAATAGAAAAAGAGGAGTTTGCTTTGTTTTCAGCTAATAGATAAATAGCAATAATAAGAGCAAGTATAACAGTTAGTATTATGGTGTTTATTTTTATTTCTTTCAGCATAGTTTTTAGGTTTAAATAAGATAAAATATGGGAAAAATTAATATCCAGATTAAATCGCACAAATGCCAATAAGTGGCAGATGATTCTACATCAAAATAATTTTCTGAGTGGTAGGTGTTTTTATTAATCCCAATGTACATGTAGGTAAGTAGTCCTATTCCAAAAAGTACATGAATAAAATGAAAACCCGTCATCATCCAATAAAAAGTAAAAAAAGTATTGTCGCTAAAACCAATGCCTTGTTCCATTTTAGCGTAGTATTCGGCAGATTTAATTATTAGAAAAGTTACTCCCAACAGTAGGCTAATTAAAATAGAACGAGCAGCTTTTTTATTCTCTCTGTTTTTAATGAAATGGATGCTGTTAGCAATAAAATATCCGCTAATAATCAATACAATAGTGTTGATTGTTCCGATTAAGGGATTGAGCTGTTGTTGAGTTTCTTGAAATAAAGTAAGCTCTTTTGTTCGGTAGTTCAGAAAAACCATAATTCCACCTAAAAAGGTAAAAATTTCTAAAATAATTAAAAACCAGATGAGTATGCCACCCGGTGGGTAGTAAATAGATTTATGTTGTTCATCCATTTTAATAGCTTTGTTAGGTTAGCATTAATTGTTTATAAAATTTAGCAAAAGCATAAGGCAACTCTGTCGGATTGGGAAGTATGGCGTAGTTTTTATGTCCGAACATTTGAGGTAAATAGTATTTTGCCTGAGCTTCTATAGCCAACGAAAATGTTTTTATATGTTTGTTTTTGAGTTCTTGTAAGGCTTTTTTTACATCCTGAATACCGTATTGTCCTTCGTAAGTATCATAATCATTAGGTTTACCGTCAGAAAGTAAGATAATCCATTTTTTTTGGGTGGGTTCTTTTTCTATTAAATTTCCGGCATGACGAAGAGCTGTACCAATTCTGGTAAAATCTTCAGCTTCTATTGCCCCAATTTTATTTCGCACTTTCATCCAGTTTTCGTCAAAAGTTTTTATGCTTTTATAAGAACAATTATTCCTTGTTCTGGATGAAAAAGTATCTATTTGAAAATTAACATTAAACTCGTTGAGGGCTTCTCCAAAAAGTAACACAGCGGTTTTTTCTACATCTAATACTTTGTGGTTGTTGGCATAGCCATCTGCCGAAAGGCTGGTGTCCATCAATAATAAAACAGAAAGGTCTTTTTTTCTTTTTCGGGAAGTGTTGTAAATTTTTTCTGAAGGTGTTTTGTTGCTAAAAATTTCGGTTAACGCATCGGTTGTAGCGTCAATATTAATTTCTTCACCAAAATTTACTCGGGTAACTTTTTCATATTCCTGATGAATGTTTGCAAATATTTTGAGCAGATGTTGCTTGGTTTTTTTGTTTTTACTAATTATCTGTTGAGCAAAATCGGTATTACTATTAGCAGTTTTTTTAGGAAATACCCGACAAAAGTCTTTTTTGTAAATGCTGTTTTTGTAATCCCACTCATCGTAATGCAAAAAATGATTATCTGTATTATTTGTTTCGGCTAAAATGGAGTTGGTGCTATTTACAAATTCTGCCTGATATACAGAATGATTGGACTCATCTGTTCTAACAGTATGTTTTAAGCTCAGCTCTCTTAGTGCTTCTTCATCATCACTCAGCGTATCTTCACCATCCATTTCTTTAAACGTACCGTTAAACTCCGATAGGGTATCTACTTTTTCGAACTGATTGTGAGCCACACTGTCTTCCGCTTGTTTTTGATCTACTGCAACTGTCTCTACTTCATCACTTGGATTAGCGGCTAATTCGGTAGTAATTTCATTCTCTTCCAATAGACTTTTTAAATCATTTAAAGCTTCAGTTTTTGCATTAAAAGCTTTTTGATTAATGCGCATCCATTTGCCATAAAGCCAACTGTAGTCTGGAGCTAGTTTCTTACCGGAATAATAGTTCTCAAGATTTGTTTTCTGACTTTTGTAAATGGATTTGGTGGCAGGATATTCATTAAATAAAGCCGCTAAAATAAGTTCAGCATTTTCTAACGCTTTTTCTTTGGCTTCTAAGGCTGTAAATTCATCATCATCTTTCCAATTTAATTTTAACTGCTGTTGAACAGATAAATATAGTGTTCTGAAAAGATAGAAATTAACATTTTCTTCGGTAGTAAGGTTAAAAGATACTTTTTCGGGTAAATAAAAATTTAAACCCGACCATCCACCTTCGCGCTCGGAAGTTATAATATCGTTTTGTAATCCAGATAAAGCTCTTGCTAGAAGGGTTAGTCTAGGTTTTAAAGGTTCTAAAATTACAGTTCTAACTTGTTCTTCTTCATCAACTTTGTCGGTGAATTTTTTATAGAATTTATAAAACCTTTTAAATAATATTTGAT
>CAMPHX010000030.1 GCA_946886085.1 uncultured Flavobacteriales bacterium
TTTTTCTATTTCTTTGAGGAGGTTTTCATCTGTTTTTTTATTAAAATCTTTACTGATTAACCAAGGTTTGTAAGTTCCTGCCTCTACTTTTCTATTTTCAAAAATATGGTGTTCATCAATGCTTGGTCCGGTTTTTCCAACTAAATAGGTAGTAGCAACAGCCTTAAATAAATGTTGATGTCCGGTAATAATCGCTAATAAAGAAGCAAGTGCAATGAGCACTATTAATCCACCTAAAATTCTTTTTAACCAACGCATAAGGTAATTTTTAGTACAAAACTAAGGCAATTTCTTTGTTTAACCGTAAAGAAATTAAAAGTTCGACTTAATAATTTATAAAAAGGCAGTTAGAATAAATTAAAGCCTAATATTCCAAATAATTTCATTGTCCCAATTTGGGCGAATTTTTATGGCTTTTTGGTAATGAATCACTGTTTCGGGTTGTTGGGTTTTTAAATACTCTCCTGTGTCCCACTTTTTACTGTTATTTTCGTCTACAATTAAATGCAATGCATAGTCTCCCGGGGTTAAAAAAGTATAATTGATGGTTTGACTGTTGCTACTGTATTTTTCGTCAATAATTTTATTATTTCGTAACAACTGCAAAACATAAGGGGTTTTAAAATTCACATCCATTTTCAATATAATATTGCCATAATCAGATTCTTTTTTGGTTTTAAAACTAGTAATAACACTATCATTTTTCAACCCTAAAATATCTTGAAAAGTTTCCGGAAGGATTTGTAAAACATAATCTGTGTTTTCTTTAAAAGAATAGTTTATTGAGTAGTTTCTGGTATTGTTATGTTGGGTAATTTCAAATTTAACAGGAACAGAATCTTCTAACAGTATAATATTTTCTTGATTAAAAATGTTTATCGGACGAGGAGTAGATAGGAGGATAGTTTTATTCAAATCGAAAATAGGAGTTATATTAGAACTTAGTGTTAAGGTAGTGTCTTTAAATTTTGATTGTTCAATAAAAGTTACCGTAGAGGTGTCTAATATTTTTTTACCTTCACTAATATAATAATCCACTTCTTTAAAATTTCCCACTTCCAACAACCAGTGAGTTATAGTGTCGTTGGTGGTGTTTCGTTCTTCAACATACCATCTAATTTTTTCTTTTATATTGGTGCTTATTACTACATTTTCTGAAGGCTGATTAAGGTAAAAAACAACTTTACCAAATTCCTTATGTTCTACTTTTTTCACATACTGGTTATCTTGTTTTTCTTCAAAAAGAAACAATTGTTGTTCTGACAAATTGCTATCTAACTGTATAGTATTTTCAAAAAAAGCAATTTGTTCGTTGGGCAAATCGTAAATATAATTGCTGTTAATATCTTCTAAAGCAAATACTTTGTATGTTCCTTTTGCAATGTTAGAAACAGAAAAATTGCCTTCTTTATCGGTAATAGCAACATATTTAGGTTTCTTTAAATAAGGAACGGAATCATCTAAATTTTGATAAAGCATTACATATACTTTTTCTTTTGGTTTTAGGTCTTGAGCAAAAAGTACATTACCGGAAAAAGACAGCGAATCTAAATAATCGCCTGTAGAAAAAACATATTTGTAATTCGGTATGGGGTTGTTTTCGGTAATATCAATAATAGCATTTCCAAAATTGATGCTGTAAGTAGTACTGGGAGTAAGCTCTTCTTTTAGTTGAATAACTAGTTTTTTACCTTTTACGCTAATTTCCGGCTGTTTTTCCATAACAGGCGAAACAATTAGCTGCTGTTGAAGGTTTTGAAGTCTAATAAATTCATCAAACTCAATGATAATGGTTTTTGCAGCAAAGTGGGTGCTTTTGTTTTCGGGAGTACTTTTTAGTTCTTTTGGAGGAGTTTCATCTTTATCCCCACCGGTAAGTGGAACTACCTGAGCACAGCCATAAATTAATAAGGCAATAATAAGATATATGAACCCTTTTAACCTCATACAAAATTGGAAATTAAATTAGCTATTTTGTTGAGGTAAATTTCATCTATTTGGTCAAAGTCTGCTAATTTTTCGCTGTCTACATCAATTACCATTATTACTTCCTTATTTTTATTAAAAACCGGTACCACAATTTCCGATTTAGATAAGGAGCTACAAGCAATATGTCCGGAAAATTGGTCAACATCGGGAACTATAATAGTTTTAGCTTCTTGCCAAGCAGTGCCACAAACACCTTTGCCTTTTTTTATACGTGTACAAGCTATTGGTCCTTGAAAAGGACCTAATACTAATTCATCATTTTTTACAACATACACGCCTACCCACCAAAAATTAAAGGTTTGTTTTAGAGCAGCCATAAGGTTAGCTAAATTTGCAATAGGGTCATTTTCTCCGCTAACTAAAGCAGAAAGTTGAGGGATAAGTTCTTGATACTTTTCCTCTTTGCTAACCTGCTGATTGATGAATAATTCTTCTGCCATACAAGGCAAAAGTAGGAATAATTAGGTTTTGATGCTACGAATAATATGCGAACTTAGTTTAACCAATAACAATTCCCTTTAACGCTAACATTTTGTAAGTTTGTAAAAAATTTTAAGTGTATGGAAACAAAAACAATCACCAGATTTTTTTATAGATTATTAAAAGATCAAACAGATATTTCTGAAACCATGGCAATTTATGCCAATGCCGTTATCAATTTTATTTTGCTTTTAATTGTAGGATATATTCTTTATAAGGTATTAAGAGGATTCTCAGAAAAAATCGTTCATAATTTAGCTGCAAAATCAAAAACTAAGTTCGATGATTTCTTAGTAGAAAACAAAACCTTTTTACACCTTGCTAATTTAATTACACTCTATATCATTTCGGCTTTTATTCCTGATATTTTAATTGACTTTCCACATTTAGAAAAATATGCTGAAATGTTGGTTAGTGTGTTGGTTGTTGTGATGAGCATTTGGTTGATAAGAAGTGTTTTAACAACATTTAAAGACTTCCTTAAAACCATTACTGCATTTAAAGATAAACCTATTGAAAGTTATATTCAAGTGTTTATGATTATCACTTGGTTGTTTGGGTTTATTATTATTTTTTCCATTATTACCGGTAAACCTTTTTTACATTTTCTAACTGCTTTAGGAGCTTTATCAGCAGTGTTGTTGTTAATTTTTAAAGACACCATTTTAGGTTTTGTAGCCAGTATTCAGGTGAGTGTAAACGATACTGTAAGAATTGGCGACTGGATTTCTATGGAAAAATACGGAGCTGATGGAGATGTGTATGAAATTAATCTCTCTACTGTAAAAGTAAGAAATTTTGATAATACCATTACTACCATTCCTACTTATTACTTAATTTCCGATTCGTTTAAGAACTGGCGTGGTATGAGCATGTCGGGTGGAAGAAGAATTAAGCGTGCTGTAATTATAAAGGCTACCAGTATTAAATTTTTAACCAAAGAAGAAATAACCGATTTCAAAAAAATTCAATTAGTTGCAGATTATATTGACCACCGCCAAACAGATATTGACAAACACAATGAACAGAACAACATAGACAAATCGGTATTAATTAATGGTAGAAATATGACCAATTTCGGGTTGTTTAGAAAATATGTTGATTCTTACTTACATCAGCATCCGGCAATTAATAAAGAAATGATGATAATGACACGCCAATTGGAACCAACTCCAACAGGGATTCCTTTAGAAGTTTATGCTTTTAGTAAAGATAAAGCTTGGGCAAATTATGAGCATATTATGGCAGATATTTTTGACCATATTTTGGCGGCAGTTCCTTATTTTCAATTGGAAGTTTTTGAGTACCCTACGGGGAAGGATTTTTCATCACTTAATTCCAATAATGAACGTTAACCTAATTAACTAAGACTTTCCTCTAGGGTGAAAATCTAAAATAGATTGACGCAAATAGTCACTATCAAGGTGAGTATAAATTTCTGTTGTAGTAATAGATTCGTGTCCTAGCATTTCTTGTACAGCACGTAAATCAGCACCACCGTCAACCAAGTGAGTGGCAAAAGAATGTCGGAAAGTATGTGGACTAACGGTTTTGTTAATTCCTGCTTGTTGAGTTAACTTTTTTATGATGGTAAAAATCATTACTCGGGTAAGCTGTTTCCCTCTTCGGTTTAAAAATAAGATATCTTCGCTTGCTTTGTCAATTTTTGGCAAATGATTTCTTACATGTTCTATGTAAATAGTAATGTGTTTGATAGCAGCTCCACCAATAGGAGTAATTCGTTCTTTATCTCCTTTACCAACAACACGTACAAAACCTTCATCTAGTAATAAGTGAGAAATTTGTAATCCGATTAGTTCAGAAACTCGCAAACCACAACTGTAGAGTGTTTCTAAAATGGCTTTGTTTCTTAACCCTTCAGGTGTGCTGAGGTCAATTACCGCAATAATTTTATCAATTTCTTCAATGGTAAGCACTTCGGGGAGTTTTCTACCAATTTTTGGGGTTTCTATCAATTCTACAGGAGAGACAGTAATAATTTCTTCCAACAATAAATAATTGTAAAAGGCTTTAATACCTGAAATTATTCTAGATTGACTTCTAGCATTTAAACCAATTTCACTTACCCATTTTAAAAAAGATTCGACATGTTTTTGCGTAACTTTTTCGGGAGCAAGATGAATTTTACTCATATCTAAATATTGAAAAAGCTTTTCAACATCTGCAATATAAGCTTCTACAGAGTTTTTCGCCAACGATTTTTCCAGCTGGAGGTATGCTTTAAATCCTTTTATGGTAGGGCTCCAGTTCATGGTTGGTTAATTATTCCTCCACATAATTATTTGCGTTTTATTTTCGTAAACGGAAATATCTTTTGTAAAGATGAGGTGAGCTAAATCTATAAGCGGTAAAATTCCAAACCCTCCAAAAGTAACGGAGTAAATAATGGGAGTTCTTTGGTGCGTTCCCATATAAATTCGGTGTCCACCTAAAATACCGGTAAAAATGGTAAAAAGAATGGCTTTACCTCTTTTAAATTTTACTTCTCCGTTTTGTTGTATTTCCATTTCCAGCTCAGTAGCAGTAACTATTTCTCCATTGAGTATACTTAAAGAATCTTTCTTTATAGTAGAAGAAAATGAATTATTTACAAGTAACATCAAACTTATTATGAAGAATAAATATTTCATTATTTTTTGGCGATTAAAGGTAAAATTTCTTTTAAAATAGTATTAACGGATGCTTCAACGGTTTTATTGGCAGTTTTTACCACAATCGCAGCATTTTCGGGAACTTCAAATGGAGCATTAATGCCTGTAAAATCTTTAATTTCCCCTGCTCGAGCTTTTTTATAAAGCCCTTTTACATCACGTTGTTCGCAAATTTCTAGAGGTGTATCAATAAAAACTTCTACAAAATCTTCGGCTCCAATAATTTCTTTTGCTGCATTTCTTATGGCATTGGTTGGACTAACAAAACAATTAATGGTAATGACACCACAATTTACAAATAGCTTAGAAACTTCGGCAATTCTTCTTATGTTTTCAGTTCTATCAGCATCCGAAAAACCCAAATTACTATTAATGCCTGTTCTAATGTTATCGCCATCTAACACTTGTGTTAAAAAGCCTTTTTGCGCTAATTCTTTTTCTAAAGCAATGGCTATGGTGCTTTTTCCTGAACCGGAAAGTCCGGTCATCCAAATTACTTTAGCTGTTTGGTTGAGTAACAGTTCTTTTTCTTTTCTTCCGACTATTTGGTCGAAAATTGGAAATATATTTTTTTGGTTATCCATGAAAAAATGATTGTGAAGAAGTACAAAAATAGCTTTTTATAAAACACCAATAAAACTTCGGGGCTTTTACTTATCTTTGGAGTTCAATTTTTTAACTATGAGTAATAAAAAAGTGATTTTAGATTATAATGCAACGCCTGTTATTGATCAGGTTGGGGTGTTAGATAGAATAGACAGAATAACTTCGAGAAGCTTAAAAAAAGATGCTAAAATGCACGGATTGAAGTTAGCATTGAGCATGATAGATTTAACAACACTTGAGGGAGCTGATACGACTAAAAAGGTTATACAACTTTGTAATAAAGCCATGCATTTACACGATGCTATGCCCGGATTACCTACAGTTGCTGCAGTTTGTGTTTACCCCAATTTTGTGGAAACAGCTAAAAAAACACTTAAAGGAACAAAAATAAAAGTCGCATCCGTGGCTACAGCTTTTCCTTCAGGGCAATCTAGTAGGGAAGTGAAATTATTAGACACAAAACTTGCTGTTGATGGTGGTGCGGATGAGGTAGATATGGTAATTAGTAGAGGCAGATTTCACGAGGGGGATTATAGTTTTGTTTTTGATGAAATAGCTGCTATTAAAGAGGCTTGCGGAAAAGCACGCTTAAAGGTAATTTTAGAAACAGGTGAGTTAGGAACATTTGATAAAGTAAGAAGAGCTAGCGATATAGCTATTTATGCCGGAGCAGATTTTATTAAAACATCAACAGGAAAAATTAGTCCAGCTGCTACTTTACCGGTTACATCGGTAATGTTGGAAGCGATTAAAGATTACTATTATAAAACAGGAATACAAGTAGGGATGAAGCCTGCAGGAGGTATTTCTAATGCTAAATTGGCATTACAGTATTTATTGTTGGTAAAAGAAACATTGGGTGATGCTTGGTTAACTAACGAGTGGTTTAGGTTTGGTGCAAGTAGTTTGGCTAATGATGTATTAATGCAAATTGTAAAACAAACAACAGGAGTATATCAATCTAAAGATTATTTTTCTAAGGATTAACTTTAAATCTTAACCGCAAAGAGGTAAAGGTTTACGCAAAGCACACAAAGAATAAAATAATGATCGAAAATAAAAAAGGTTATTATTTTCAGACAGTAACTAAATTATAATAAATGATCTAAATAAGTAGTATTTTTAAACCACATAGACACATAGCACTTGACTTTGACACAAAAATATCTTGATGATTTAACTTATGAAGTAGTTGGAGCTTCTATTGAAGTACATAAAACAATGGGACGAGGATTGTTGGAGAGCGTTTATCATGCATGTTTAAAGGAAGAGTTGATACATAGAAAAATAAATTTTTTATCAGAGTTAAAAATTCCTGTTATCTATCGAAATAAAAAATTAGCTATTGATTTTAGATGTGACTTTTATATAGAAAACTCCTTAGTTGTTGAACTTAAAGCTATCAATGAATTTTCAACTATTCATGAAGCACAGCTTCTGAACTATATGACACTATTAAAAGCACCAAAAGGTATTTTAATCAACTTTAATTGTAACAACATCTTCTATGAGGGACAAAAAACTCTTGTAAATGAGTATTTTAGTAATTTACCTAAACAATAAAAACTATGTTCCTATGTGGTTTAAAATAAATTATCTATTTAAAAAACTATAAACTAATTAACAAGTAAAATTATATATAAAAAACCTTACCGACCTTTGCGTAAAACTTAGCGTCTTTGCGGTAAAACAATAACATATACCATGACTAAAATAAATTTGAATTCAACTTGGGAGTTTGCTCCTTCATTAGAAAGCACAGATCACATTAACTTAAAGAAACAATACGAGTTGTTTATTGGAGGAAAATGGGTAAAGCCAAGTTCAGGAAAATATTTTGATACGGTAAATCCTGCTACGGAAGAAAAATTAGCTTCTATTGCAGAGTCTAACGATAAAGATGTAGATAAAGCAGTAAAAGCTGCTCGAAAAGCTTATAGTGAAGTGTGGAGTAAAATGCCGGCAAGTGAAAGAGGAAAATATATTTATCGTATTGCTAGATTAATTCAAGAAAGGGCTAGAGAATTTGCTGTAATTGAAACGCTGGATGGTGGTAAACCTATTAGAGAAGCCAGAGATATTGATGTGCCTTTGGCTGCAGCACATTTTTTCTACTATGCAGGTTGGGCAGATAAGTTAGACTATGCTTTTCCTAATAGAAACCCGATGCCTTTGGGTGTTGCAGGACAAATAGTACCTTGGAATTTTCCATTGTTGATGGTAGCTTGGAAAATAGCTCCGGCTTTGGCTACAGGAAATACGGTGGTTTTAAAACCAGCTGAAACTACACCGCTTACAGCTTTAAAGTTAGCAGAAATTATTCAAGAAGCAGGTTTGCCTGATGGAGTAGTAAATATTATAACCGGAGCAGGAGCTACGGGAGCTGCTATTGTTAATCATGAGGATGTAGATAAAATTGCATTTACAGGCTCTACCGGTGTGGGAAAAATTATTCAAAATGCTATTGCCGGAACCAATAAAAAAGCTACATTGGAATTAGGAGGAAAAGCGGCTAACATTATTTTTGAAGATGCAGCTTTAGATCAAGCGGTAGAAGGAATTATTAATGGCATTTACTTTAATCAAGGACATGTTTGTTGTGCGGGTTCACGTTTGTTTGTACAAGAATCTGTTTATGATGTGGTAATGCGTAAACTAAAAGACCGTATGGCTTCTCTAGTAGTTGGAAATCCGTTAGATAAAAATACGGATATTGGAGCGATTAACTCAAAAGAACAATTAAACACTATAAATAAG
>CAMPHX010000031.1 GCA_946886085.1 uncultured Flavobacteriales bacterium
GTTCCATAATTTACTGTTATTGCTGTTGTTCCTTGTCCACTTGCTATCGTTGCTCCAGTTGGTACTGTCCATGTATAACCTGTAGCACCACTTACTGCTGATATTGAATAGGCTACCCCTGTTGCATTTTCACATTCAGAAACAGATCCTGTTATGGCTCCTGCATTAGATGGTACTCCATTTACCGTAATATACCCTACTTTGGTCTCTACATCATTTCCAAATGCATTGGTAGCTGTTAATTGTACTTGATAAGTTCCTGCTGTATTGTAAGTGATGGTTGGATTTTGTGCCGTAGAACTTGATGGTGTGCCTCCCGTAAATGTCCAACTCCATGAAGTAGGACTATTAGTACTTAAATCGGTAAAGCTTACTGTATTGCCTTCGCATAAAGTGGTTGGGGTTCCACTAAAGTCGGCTACGGGTGCTGAACCACATGCTGCTATCGTTACAGATGTACTACTCAGCCCTCCATTACCACAACTGTTGGTTGGTGTAACAGTAACATTACCACTGTTAGTTCCATAATTTACTGTTATTGCTGTTGTTCCTTGTCCACTTGCTATCGTTGCTCCAGTTGGTACTGTCCATGTATAACCTGTAGCACCACTTACTGCTGATATTGAATAGGCTACCCCTGTTGCATTTTCACATTCAGAAACAGATCCTGTTATGGCTCCTGCATTAGATGGTACTCCATTTACCGTAATATACCCTACTTTGGTCTCTACATCATTTCCAAATGCATTGGTAGCTGTTAATTGTACTTGATAAGTTCCTGCTGTATTGTAAGTGATGGTTGGATTTTGTGCTGTGGAACTTGATGGTGTGCCTCCCGTAAATGTCCAACTCCATGAGGTAGGGCTATTGGTACTTAAATCGGTAAAACTTACTGTATTGCCTTCGCATAAAGTGGTTGGAGTTCCGCTAAACTCTGCTACGGGTGCTGAACCACATGCTGCTATCGTTACACTTGTGCTGCTTAATCCTCCATTACCACAACTGTTGGTTGGTGTAACAGTAACATTACCACTGCTGGTTCCATAATTTACTGTTATTGCTGTTGTTCCTTGTCCACTTGCTATCGTTGCTCCAGTTGGTACTGTCCATGTATAACCTGTAGCACCACTTACTGCTGATATTGAATAGGCTACCCCTGTTGCATTTTCACATTCAGAAACAGATCCTGTTATGGCTCCTGCATTAGATGGTACTCCATTTACCGTAATATACCCTACTTTGGTCTCTACATCATTTCCAAATGCATTGGTAGCTGTTAATTGTACTTGATAAGTTCCTGCTGTATTGTAAGTGATGGTTGGGTTTTGTGCTGTGGAACTTGATGGTGTGCCTCCCGTAAATGTCCAACTCCATGAAGTAGGCGTATTGGTACTTAAATCGGTAAAGCTTACTGTATTGCCTTCACATAAGGTGGTTGGGGTTCCACTAAAGTCGGCTACGGGTGGAACGCCTGATGGATTTATGTACACTCCATAATCTTCCACATCACCAACTAATAGAGGTGATTCACAACCTCCACTTAATGTACCTCCATCTGATATAGCTCTTAAACGCAATAATTGACCTGTTGTTGAAGTCAATGGAATACTTACTGAAGTAGTAAATGTTTGTGATGTATTATCTGTAATAGAATTACTTAATACTAATTCTCCTGCTGTATAAGCTCCATCATCATTATAATCAATGTACACTCTAAATTGGAGTCCTAATCCACTATTTCCAGCATTTACGGTAACTTCTAAATTATAATTTTGTCCTTGTGTTACTTGTGTATTTTTAGTACAAGTTAAATCTTGCCAACCACCATTAGTGGATGATGATGATGTAGCACTCATAGTATTAAAAACAACTTTTGATATCGTATAACCAAAATTGCCTGTATTACTAGAAGTATTTTGACAAGTAGAAGACTGAACTCCATTTGCAACAGAAACAAAGCCTGGTTTTGTTAAACTAGTTGTTCCACTTCCATTAGTAATTTCAAGTGTGACATTATAAGATCCTGCTTGAGCAAAATTAATAGTTGGATTTTGATCTGCTGAAGTAATTGGGGGATTTATCCCATCATCAAAGGTCCATAAAAAAGTAATATTTGGCCATCCTCCATTTTGATAGGTATTAGGAATACATGTTGATTCATCGTAAAAAGTTACCGGACTCCCTAAACAAACAACACTACTGCTTACACTAAAATCTACCCCTGCTGTGGATGGAGGTACTAAAGCCATATTGCCATTGGCAGCTAAATAAGAAGCTCTTGTTACTGAAATAGCCGCATTTGCTCTAGTTTTTTGGTCTGCTGTAAATTCACTCTGGCAAGCATCAGATGAATAATCCATATAGTTATGAATAAACAATTCTTTTGAGCTTCCTCCATCACAAGAATTTGTTCCAGTAACACAATTACTAGCACTTCTAATATGTGGAGGAGTATCACAACATCTATCTCCTTGAGAAGAACAACTAGTATTAGAAGGACAAGAACTTCCATTATTATCTCCTTCAAAAGTGTGATATAAATTCATTGCATGACCTAATTCATGAGTTAATGTAGTATTTCCTGATTGGGCAAATTTACATCCCAACTGAACCATACCATCATAAGACTGACCATGAGCTGATGCAAAATAGGCATACCCTTGTACCCCAAAACCACATTCATTATCATCAATTTCAGAAACTAAATATATATTATAATATTCAAGTGTATTCCATCTACTGGTTGCTTTTAATGAAGCATCAGAGATTCCATTAGATGTTTGTGCTTGAACACCAAAATTCATGTAAGTTGAATTTCCCGTCATATCAACTCTAACTATTCCGTTAGTACAATTTCCATTAGGATCTCTAACAGCTAAAGCAAACTCTATGTCAACATCAACACCATTTCCATCTCCTAAACTTCCCGGTATTTTTCTAAATCTTTCATTTAATTGTAAAATTCCTTGATTAATATCTACCTCACTTATATTACTTCCTGTCCCAACTGCTTCTCCTTTATGCATTACATGAACAACTACCGGAACAACATAAGTTGCTCCACTTTTCGGAGCGTTGTAAGATTTCATGAAATTGTTAAAATCTTCTGTCCTCTGACGATAATCAGCGTTGGAGTTTAATAACATATTATGCACATGGTCGAAACCACATGATTCTGATGTTAAACTGTTATTAAGTTGATTTGTATTTTTTAAAGGCGTTAACTGAGAGAATGCTGCTGACACAAAAACAAGCATCAACAATAATAAAATGTTAGTTTTTTTCATAGTAGTTAGTTTAGTAGTGCATAAAAATACTAAACCAAGACGAACTAACTCACTAAAAGGTTGAGTAATAATTAACCATTATTTAGGCTTATGTTGGAATTCTAAAAAACGCAACTTATCTTTTTTGAAGACTTAAGAGAATTAGCTAGTATGATCTAACACAATCAACCACTTTCCATTAATTTTTTTCCAGTAAAGCGTAAAATAACCACCAACATTTCCACTATCACGAGTAATATTCCATTTACCCAACATAAAAGCTGCTTGGTTTTCCACTTCTAATTTTTCTATTGTAAAAGAAAGTTTACCCATGGTAGATTTATCGGGGTACGATTTTTTGTAGTTCTCTAATGTAGTTTGCCAGCCGTATTTGATACCATTTTTTCCCACAAACATGAGCGAATCCGACTGCCAATAGCCTTGCATAAAAGCATCAATGTCTCCATTGTTCCAATCTTGCTCTTGTTGGCTCATCACTTCTAAAATAGCTTCTTTCTCTTGTGATTGTTGTGTACAAGCCATAGTCAAAATTATTACTGTTATGAAAATCACATTTTTCATATCGATAAGTTTATAAAAAATCGGTTAATGCTGTTTGCTGTGCTTTTCCTTTAACAAAAGCTATACTTCTTTGAATAACCGATTGCATCTCTATATCTTGCTCTACAAATGGCACTTCTTTTCTGTATGCTGCTACTAAATCTTCTATATAATCAGATGATTTCAACGGTTTTCTAAATGCCAATGCTTGTGATGCATTTAGCAATTCTATTCCTACAATTTTCTCTAAATTATCCATCATTCGGGCAACTTTTGTAGCTGCATTAGCTCCCATACTTACGTGGTCTTCTTGTCCATTGGAAGAATCTATTGTATCTACAGAGCAAGGCGTAGCCAACTGTTTATTTTGACTTACTACAGATGCCGCTGCATATTGAGGAATCATAAAACCACTGTTTAACCCCGGATTGGCTACTAAAAATGGAGGTAAATTTCTTGTCCCGCTAATGAGTTTGTAAATTCTTCTTTCCGAAATACTTCCTAATTCTGCTATGGCGATTCCTAAATAATCTAACGCCATTGCCAACGGTTGTCCGTGAAAATTTCCTGCTGAAATCACCTCGTCAGCCTCAGGGAAAATAGTTGGATTATCAGTTACAGAGTTAATTTCTGTTTCAAATACTTTTTGTACATGAGTAATGACATCTTTTGAAGCTCCATGAACTTGCGGAATACATCTAAAAGAATAAGGGTCTTGAACATGTTTTTTATCTTGAGTGGCAATTTCACTTCCTTCAATAACTTTTAATATATTTCTTGAAGTAATAAATTGTCCGTTGTGCGGTCTTACCTTATGAATTAACTCATTAAAAGGTTCAATTCTGCCATCATACGCTTCTAAAGAAATGGCTGCAACCACATCCATAAAAGTGGACATTTTTTTGGCTTTCATCAATGAATAGACGCCATAAGCACTCATAAACTGCGTTCCGTTAAGCAATGCCAATCCTTCTTTAGATTTCAATTGTATGGGCTCCCAATTAAATTGTTTATTGATTTCGGCAGCCGAATGTTTCTTTCCTTCAAAAACAACTTCTCCTAAGCCCAATAATGGTAATGATAAATGAGCCAACGGAGCTAAATCGCCCGAAGCGCCTAAGGAACCTTGCTGATAAACCACCGGATAAACTCCATTATTGTAAAAATCTATTAATCGCTGAACGGTTGCTAATTGAACGCCTGAATTGCCATAACTCAATCCCTGAATTTTGAGCAACAACATCAACTGAACAACTTCCTGAGGTACTTCTTCACCCAATCCGCAAGCATGCGACATTACTAAATTCTTTTGTAATTGCTCCAATTGGTCGTTAGAAATTTGTGTATCGCACAATGAACCAAAACCTGTGTTGATGCCGTAAATAGGCTTGTCGTGTCTGCTTAGTTTTTCATCTAAATAGGTTCTACATTGTTCTATAGCCGTTGCAGCATCTTCAGAAAGTTGTAATTTTTTCTGTTGATTAATGATTTCATTAACTACTGTTAAATCTATCCAGTTTTTATTGATATGATGAACACTCATTTTTTTAATTCTTGAATTAATTCCTCAATAGTGAAAGCATGTTGCTCTCCTGTTTGCATATTTTTTACTGTTAGTTTACCCGAATTCATTTCATCGCTACCCACCAACACTACATAGTTAATGTTTTTGTTGTTGGCAAATGTCATTTGTTTTTTAAGTTTTGCAGCTTCAGGGTAAATTTCTGCGTTAATGTCTTCATCTCTTAATTGAAACAATAAGGGCAGACAATAATCTTGTTCTTTTTCACCAAAATTTACAAATAACACTTGCGTAGAATCTCCTTCAAATTTGGGATACAAGTTATTATCTAACAACACATCATAAATTCTATCTGCTCCAAAAGAAATACCCACTCCTGACACATCTTTTAATCCAAATTTCCCGGTTAAATCATCGTATCTTCCGCCACCACAAATACTCGGAAAATTATCTACTTTTACTTCTATAATGGTTCCTGTATAATACCCTAAACCACGAGCTAAAGTGGGGTCGAAAATTACATTTGCTGTTTTTAAGCCTAACTTTTTTAAGCTCTCAAAAACAAATTCTAATTCTTCTATTCCTTTTTGTCCATTGATTGTGTTGCAAATAGAGCTACTCAAAACTTCAAGTACTTTAATTTCATTTTGAAGTGACTCTACATATGATGTTTGGCGTTTTAGTTGATCATAATAATTTTTTATTGATATTAATCTTAATAATTCTGTACGATTAGGCTCATTAATCCCTATATCATCCCTTAATTCTTTAAATACTTTTTCTGCTCCTATTTTATCAAATTTATCAATCGCAACTACAATTTGTTCAAACTTATCTGTTTCTCCAACAGACTCAACTATCCCTTGTAAAATCTTCCTATTATTTACCGAAACCGTATAATTCAACTTTCCTTGAAACAATTCACTAAAAACATCATCAATAATTTTGATTAAATCTACTTCGTTCAATAAAGAATCTGAACCAATAATATCAGCATCGCACTGATAAAATTCTCTGTAACGTCCTTTTTGTGGTCGGTCGGCACGCCAAACCGGTTGTATCTGAAATCTTCTGAAAGGAAAGGTAATCTCATTTTGATTTTGTACGACATAACGAGCAAATGGAACGGTTAAATCATAGTGCAAAGCCTTTTCAGCAATAGATTTTGTTAATCCGTTAGCATTTTTCTCTTTCAACGCTTTTTCATCAGCTTTAGCTAAAAAATCCCCACTGTTCAAAATCTTAAAAATCAACTTATCACTTTCATCACCACCCGTACCTACTAATGTACATAGGTTTTCCATAGCAGGAGTTTCTATTTGTTGGAAACCATATTTTTTATACACTTTTTTAATGGTATCGAAAATATAGTTTCTGCGAGCCATTTCTATTGGCGAAAAATCTCTTGTTCCTTTTGGTAAGCTTGGTTTATTACTACTCATATTGCTTTTAAAATATTAAAGGTACAAATTTAGAATAATAATGGTTTAACCCATAATTAGTACTAACAAAAAAGCCCAAAAGCGAACTTCACTTTTGGGCATTATTATTTTTAACCACTTTATTGTTTAGTGATGTGCTTCTTCCGATGAATTATTTATCATAATGATTCCCACAACTACACCTATAATCATTACTGTCATAGATAACGCTTGTCCAATACCTCCATATCCTTCTATCTCAATATAGGTATAGTGAAAAGGAAAAGTAAACATTAGTGCAATTATTATAAAGCCGATTAATTTATTTCTTTTCATTTGTATGTTTTTAGTGTTTTTTAGTTGATGCTAAAGTACACTTTTTTTCTTTTTTCCAAAAAATAAATACTAATTTTTAAAGTGTTCCTCTTTTTTCCTGTTCTCTTTCTATGGATTCAAACAACGCTTTAAAGTTTCCTGCTCCAAATCCTCTTGCTCCCATTCTCTGAATAATTTCAAAAAACAAGGTAGGTCTGTCTTCAACAGGTTTAGTGAAAATTTGTAACAAATAACCTTCTTCATCGGCATCTATCATAATTCCTAAACTTTTCAAGGTTTCAATGTCTTCTCTTAACTCGTGGCTATGTTCTTCCAACCTTCCGGGAACAGCTCTGTAATATTCCTCCGGTGGAGTGGATAAAAACTCTACTCCTCTGGCTCTTAATTTAGATACCGTTGTAATGATATCATCCGTAGCTACAGCAATATGTTGTGCTCCGGGACCTTCATAAAAATCTAAGTATTCTTCAATTTGAGATTTTTTCTTTCCTTCGGCAGGCTCGTTAATCGGAAATTTAATTCTTCCATTACCATTACTCATTACTTTACTCATTAAAGCAGAATATTCGGTATGAATTTGTTTGTCATCAAACGATAGAAAATTCACAAAGCCCATTACATCTTCATAAAACTTTACCCACTTATTCATTTCATTCCAACCGACATTTCCAACCATGTGGTCAATAAATTTTAAACCTGTTGGTTCAGGGTTGTAATCCGATTCCCATTTTTTATATCCCGGTAAAAATACTCCGTTATAATTTTTTCTTTCTACAAAAATGTGAACGGTTTCTCCGTAAGTGTAAATTCCTGAACGTACCACTTCTCCATGCTCATCTTTTTCTACCGTTGGCTCCATAAAAGATTTTGCTCCTCTTTTAGTAGTTTCTTCCCACGATTTGGTGGCATCTTCTACCCAAAGTGCAATTACTTTAACACCATCTCCATGTTTAACAATATGATCGTTTATTGGCGATTTTGAATTTAACGGAGTAGTCAACACCAACCTGATTTTATCTTGTTTCAACACATAAGAAGCATATTCTTTACATCCGGTCTCTAAGCCTTTGTAAGCATACGATTGAAAACCAAATGCTGTTTTATAGAAATGTGCTGCTTGCTTGGCATTGCCTACATAAAACTCTACATAGTCAGTTCCTAAAAGCGGCAAGAAATCTTGTGCTCCTTCAAATATTTTTTCTAATCCGTATTCTACGTTTTTTATACCTTTCATAATTCAATTAGTTTAAAAGTTTATTAGATGATAAGTTTAAGTTTTTAGTTGTTTGATACGTGTCAACTGTTTATCTCAGTTGACTGTTAACAGATATTTTTTAATTAAACAATTGTTACATTAATTAATTTTCAC
>CAMPHX010000032.1 GCA_946886085.1 uncultured Flavobacteriales bacterium
GATAAGCATGGGTATCTTCTTCATGAGAATAAGTGAAAACGCCCAATCTGTCGAACTGCATTTCTTGTATCCAAGCTTTCATTTCTTCAATATCTTCTTGCGTCTCACCTGGAAAACCAACAATAAAAGTAGTTCTAATGGTTATTTCAGGAATAATAGCTCTGATATCTTTTATCAATTGGGTAGTTTTTTCTCTGGTAGCTCCTCTCCTCATAGCTTTTAACATATTGTTTGAAGCGTGTTGCAAGGGAATATCTAAGTAATTACATACTTTCGGATTGCTTTTCATGGTTTCAATAATATCCATCGGAAAACCTGTTGGGTAAGCGTAATGCAATCTTATCCATTCAATTCCTTCCACTTCCGACAAGGCATTCAGCAAATCCGACAATCGTCTTTCTTTATAAATATCCAATCCATAAAAAGTAAGTTCCTGAGCAATTAAAACCAACTCTTTAACACCTTGTTTGGCTAGGTTTTTAGCTTGTTCCACCAATTGTTCTATGGGTACTGATTCGTGTTTTCCTCTCATTAGCGGAATAGCACAAAAAGAACAAGCTCTGTCGCAGCCTTCAGAAATTTTTAAATAAGCGTAGTGATTGGGAGTAGTAATAATTCTTTCGCCAATTAACTCATGTTTGTAGTCGGCTTTTAGGATTTTTAATAATCTTGGTAATTCTTTCGTACCAAAATAGGCATCTACTTCGGTAATTTCTTTTTCAAGAGAATCTCTATAACGTTCGGAAAGACATCCGGTAACGTATAATTTATCTACCAGACCTTCTTTTTTAGCTTCCGCATATCGTAAAATGGTGTCTATCGATTCTTGCTTAGCATTATCAATAAACCCACAAGTATTGATGATAACAATTTCGGAATCGTCTTGCTCTGCTTCGTGCTCCACTTCAAAACCATTGGCTTTAAGCTGAGTCATTGCTACTTCCGAGTCGAATAAGTTTTTAGAACAACCCAATGTAATTACATTTACTTTGTTCTTTTTTAAGGTTTTCGTTTTCAAAGAGATTTCAATTAATTTTTTGCAAAGATACAATCCGTTTTTTAGACTTTTGCCCGAAAAGCGTTAAATGAGGTTAATGAGTTTGTTTTATCGACAAAATCAAGTTTTTTTTTATTCTTAAGCTTTCGCTTTTATTACTAAATTTGTCTCCTTAAAAAAACAAACTTTTGCATATGAATTTTATTGAAGAACTAAAGTGGCGAGGAATGGTTCACGACATGATGCCGGGAACTGAAGAACAATTTAACAAAGAAGTAACCTCAGCTTATATTGGGTTTGACCCAACATCAGACTCTTTAGGTGTAGGAAATTTGGTTCAGGTAATGATATTGCTTCATTTGCAAAATTGCGGACATAAACCTGTAGCATTAGTTGGTGGAGCAACAGGAATGGTAGGCGATCCTTCAGGAAAATCTGCAGAAAGAAATTTATTAGATGAAGAAACACTTTTCCATAATGTTGCTTCCATAGAAAAACAATTAAGAAAATTCTTAAACTTTGATAGTGGCGAAAATGCTGCTGAATTAGTAAACAACTATGATTGGTTTAAAAATATGTCATTTTTAGAGTTTATTAGAGATGTGGGAAAACATATTTCTATCAATTATATGATGGCTAAAGATTCTGTAAAATCCAGACTAGAAACAGGATTATCTTTTACTGAGTTTTCTTACCAATTGGTTCAAGGATATGATTTTTACTGGTTGAACGAACACAAAAATTGTAAGGTACAACTTGGTGGTTCCGACCAATGGGGGAATATTGTAACGGGAACAGAACTTATAAGAAGAAAATCTGGAAATGAAGCTTTTGCAGTTACTACTCCACTAATAAAAAAAGCTGACGGTACTAAATTTGGAAAAACTGCTGAAGGAAACATTTTTTTAGATGCTAAAAAAACTTCTCCATACAAATTTTACCAGTTTTGGATAAACTGTTCCGATGAAGATGCCGCTGCTTATATCAAAATTTTCACCTTAAAAGATAAAGCTACTATTGATGCTCTTATTAACGAACATCAACAAGCACCTCACTTACGTATTTTACAAAAAGCGTTGGCTGAAGATATTACGGTTAGAGTTCACTCTCAAGAAGATTATGATGCGGCTGTAAATGCTTCCGAAATTCTTTTTAAAACTGGTGATGAAGCGGTTGAAGGATTGAAAAAATTGTCTGAAGATTTATTCAATGCCGTTTTTGAAGGCGTTCCTCAAGCAGAAATTGCTGAAAGCAACTTTAACAGTGGTATTCCTATTGTTGATTTATTAGCAACTCAAACGAACTTTTTAGCTTCTAATGGTGAAGCCAGAAGAGCATTAAAAGAAAATTCTATTAGTGTAAACAAAAGCAAAGTAGATGAGAATACTGTGGTTGACTCTTCATTTTTAATCAATAACAACTACTTGCTTTTACAAAGAGGAAAGAAAAATTATTTTGTGGTAAAAGTGGGATAAATTAATAACCCATGAAAAAGACGATTGTCATCTTGTCCATTATTTTGATTGTTATTTTACTTTCATTTGTTTGGTTTGCTTTTGATAATCATCCAGATGATACAATAAGCGATAACAACACAAGCACGACAATAGTAGCTGTAAATCAAGATACTTCAAGCACTTTATCTGCTAACGACACATTGGTAATTACCCACGATACACTTAGTATTACAGCAAATCATTTTATTAAACTAGATTTATTGGAGCTTCCTAGTTTGTCAAATGATGAAGTAATTATTGAACATACAGGTTTTCGTCTGGTATATAGCGAAATGCACGAACAAGCCAAATGGGTGGCTTATGAATTTACAAAAGCAGAAACGTTTAAAAAAGTAAATAGAACAGACAATTTCAAACCTGACCCAAAAATACTTACAGGTTCAGCAACATCAACAGATTACAAAGGTTCCGGATTTGACAGAGGACATTTAGCTCCTGCAGGAGATTTATCATGGTCGGCAGATGCTATGAGTTGCTCATTTTTCTATAGTAATATGAGTCCGCAAACACCTAGTTTTAACAGAGGTGTTTGGAAAAAATTAGAAGAACAAGTTAGAGATTGGGCTAAACTATACGATACCATTTATGTTGTTACAGGTCCTATTTTAGAAGACAGTTTACCCACCATTGGAGAAAATAAAGTGAGCATTCCGAAATATTATTACAAAGTTATTTTGGAGTATAAACGCAATTCTACAAAAGCGATAGGCTTTATTTTGCCTAATGAAAAATTATCTTTTCCATTAAACAATTTTATTGTAAGCGTTGATAGTGTTGAGCAAATTACAGGTATCGATTTTTTTCATCAACTTCCTGATACTATTGAAATTGGAGATTAAATAACTCCTAAGTATTCCTAAGTACTCAAGACATTCCTAAGTACTTTTTTATTTCCTCCTTAGCGGAACTAATAAATGTTCTAAGCCATTTAGCCTTATTTCGTGCATGGTTTCTAATAAAACTCCTAATTTACCTTTGGGAAATCCTTCTCGTTGAAACCATTCTAAATAAAATGAAGGTAAATCGCAAATGAGTCGTCCTTTATACTTTCCAAAAGGCATTTTCATTCTTACCAATTCTATAAGTAATTCTGGATTGCCTTCGTTAGCTTGCATTTACTTGATTAATGGTTCGTCTAACAAATAAAAATCTACAAATTCTCTAACACAACCATCGCCTCCTTTGGTTTGTAGCACTAAATCAACGACTTCTTTTACTTTTAGTACCGCATCGGCTGGACAAGCACTAAAGCCAATAGCTCTCATTACAGGTAAATCATTAATATCATCACCAATAATGGCTACTTCTGCAAGCGTAATGTTTAGCTTTTCGCACCATTGGTTAAGAATTTCTAATTTAGGTTCTTGACCAACATAAAGATGTTTAATATTTAATAATTCGGCACGAGCTTTTACCACTTCCAATTTGTATCCCGATGAAATAATACCTGCTTCAACTCCAACTTTAGGCAATGCCATTATTGCCATTCCATCTTTAGCATTGTATTTTTTAAACTGGTCACCATTTTCCGTAAAAAACATTCCTGCATCAGTCATAACACCATCTACATCTAAAATCAATAATTTAATATCTTTCATTTTAGACCTGTCAACAAACATTGGTCTGGTAAGCATATTTTCAAAGTCTAACTGATTCTTGGTGCAAAACAATTGTAAATCGCCCAAAGACAATTCATTGATGTTGGCAATAGCATGTTCAGCACAAAAATCATTCAAGGATTTTTTTTCTCGAGCTAAAAATGAGGTGATATTTTGGGTAAGGAGTTTCATTATATAATTTCATAGCCAACACTATTTGCTACAGGTTCTATGGCTGATTTTAACGCTATAAAAGATTCGTGCGTTAATTGCTGTGAAGCATCGGACTTAGCAACAGCTGGGTTTGGGTGAGCTTCTATCAATAAGCCATCAATTCCCATTGCCACACAAGCTTTTGATAAACGTTCTACTCCGTAACGGTAACCTAAGGCATGACTTGGATCTAAAATAATAGGTAAGTTAGTGTATTCTTGTAAATAAGCTACTCCACATAAATCTAAAGTGAAACGTGTTTTTGTTTCAAAAGTACGTATGCCTCTTTCGCACAAAATAACGTTTTCATTTCCTCCGGAAAGCATAAACTCTGCTGCCTGAACAAATTCTTGTAATGTTGTTCCGAAACCTCTTTTTAATAAAACAGGCTTACGCGTTTTAGCACAGGCACGCAAAATACCCTGGTCATACATGGCTTTGGCACCAATTTGAATCACATCGCTGTGTTCTATCACTTCGTCAACATGCGTGGCATCCCTAACTTCGGTAATAACTGCCAAACCATGTTGCTCACGCATTTTAACTAATAATTTTAATCCTTCCAATCCCAACCCTTGAAAACTATAAGGGCTTGTACGAGGTTTGTAACAACCGCCTCTTAAGGTGGTTAAATTAAGTGATTTTAACAATGCAGCACTTTGTTGAATTTGCTCTTCAGATTCTACCGAACAAGGTCCGCCAATCAATAAGGTATTTTTAGTGTTTCCACCAATGGTAACGTTACCAATTTTTACTTCACGAGTTTGGTTTCTGTAGGCTCTAGAAGCAAGCTGCATATCATTTTCAAACACCCAGTGCTTTTCGGTAAAAGAAGTAACTTCACTAGGCACTTCTTTTACAGAAGATGAAGTAATTAATACTTCTCTATCTTGAGAATGAATGTGAAAAGCTTTAATTTTTTCAGCTAACTGACTAGCAGTTGAGGCAGTAATATCTTTATTTAAATGAATTATCATATTTCTCCTTTTATCAAGTTCACAAAAGTAATAATTCCAACGGCATTTCCCTCTGCATTTAGCACAGGAAGATACATTACCGGAAAAGATTGCTCTCTTACTAAATTCAACATATCATCTACTGTTGCTGTATCTAAAATGGTTACAGGCGTTTTATTAATCATTTCCTGCGTATTCATTCCTTCAATATTCTCTAAGTTCTGCAACAAGGTTCTTCTTAAATCTGCATTAGAAATTATTCCATCAAACTTTTTATTGTTCTCTACTAAGGTTACGCCTAGCTTTCCGAAAGTTATTTGTTCTAAAATATTTTTAAGCGTAAGTTCAGACATATCTATTACCGGACATTCTTCACGAGGAATCATAAAATCTTTTATCTTAAAAAGAGAAACTATTTCTCGCTTGGTTAGGTCCATTAATGCTTGTCCAACACTTGCAGCTTTAAACAAAAAACTCCCGGAAACCGAAGTATGTACTCCCATATTTCTTAAAATGAAAGAAACTTCTCCATTTACACCACCATCAACATGTACATTTTTATTAGGGTATTTTTGTTTAAACTTTCTGATTTTTTTAAAGTTGACAGGGTCAAAAACACCTCCACTTTGTCCGGGAATAGTTGCCATTATCAAGATAAAATCAAAATCACTAAACTTATCAAAGGCATCAACATCAGTAGGCGTAATAATAGCTAAACCTTTTTGTCCTTTAATGTCGGCAGGCATTTTAAAACCTACAGGCAACTCTTCGTACTGAAAAGTAACGTATTCTACAGGGTATTTTCTTAATAACTCAAAATACTTCTCGGGGGTTTTGGTAATAATATGTAAGTCTATGGGGAGTTTACACCATGTTCTAATGTCAGCAATATCCTCAAAAACACTTGGATTGTCATTACAATCTACATGCAATAAATCTACCTGATGAGCTTCTAAATCTGCAATGGTTTCTTTTAAAGGTCTTTTATTATCTGAATAGATAGATCCTGATATTTTCATTTAGTTATGTAATGTTGCTTTTACAATGCCAAAACTACTTAATTTTTTGATTTATGTAAAAGCCACGAATACACGAATATTATTTCTTTTTTATTCATGCATTAGTGCTTTTTTTTTAAACTTACAAGTCTATAGATACTCCTGTTTTAAAAGTGTAAATAGTTCTGATTATCGGTACTATGGGTTTATGTTCGTAAGAAATATCAAAGGAATTAGCAAAGGATATTCTTTTGGCAATCTTTGTATTTAAAATTAAGGAGGCATTTGTTCTATTTCTAAAAGCCGAAATATCGCTATCGTAGCCCGTTTGGTAATAGCCTACAAAATTAATATCTACATTTTCATTGGCTGTCCAACGAAAAGAAATGTAATTGGAAGATTTTACTAGGGCTATTTCAATAGTTTGATTGGTTTCTGGATGTGTCCAATTTTCATATTCGTACAAGGCTCCAACTCCAATTACCAAACTTAATGATTTACTTTTAAACGTATTCCATCTAATTCCACCTCCGCCTAACAGACGTGGATGTAAACCTCTAAAGTTATCATAAGAATATTGAACAAAGTTTTCGAAGTTAATGGTTTTCTTTCTAAAATAATTTACCCTAAAATGCACAAAACCAAAGTTCAAAAAATCATCATCATTCACTTTTAAATAATCGAATTTTGCTATGCCCATAAAAGCATGCTTACCCGGATAATACAAGGTATTTACATCTACATTATAACCAAAAAGGTTTACAGGCTCGCTGGCTGCCGAACTTCTGTTATAGATATTCATGCCGGCTGTAATTTTACTTTTAAAGGAAGTTGCTGTATCTCTTTCTAAACGTAATCGCTCAATGTTGAGTACTTGTCCATCAACAACCTGAGAAAATAAAAGAATAACTACTAATGAAATTAAAAATTTTACTTTTACCATGTGGCAAAATTAGGAAAGATAACAGGTAAAGAAAAAGATTAATTCTTAATCAAAATATAAGCATTAAGTGTAGTGGCTACGAGCAACCAAATAAAATAAGGCAACACCAACAAAGTTTTAGCTTTTAAATTAGAAAGATACGCAAAAAAGAAATAGCCTATCAACACCGTAAGTAACACAATAATGAATAATCCGAACGCAACTTGGTGGTATTGAAAAAATATTGGATTCCAAACTACATTTAATATCCATTGTAGCACAAATAAAACTATTAATAAGTTTCGGTTTATATTGAGTTGCCATGCGTAAGCCATAAAAACAGCAAAACAAATCATTATAGTTGTCCATGCTGTACCAAACACCCAACCCGGAGGTGTCCAAGGTGCTTTGTTTAGGTTTTGATACCACTCGGCAGTAACCGCAGCACTTGTAAAGTAACTCCCTAAACCCAATGCAGCAAAATTGATAACTAAAAAGATAATTATTTTTAGCAGCATAATATTAAAAACTTGGAGAACTGATTGTTTTGAATCTTTGAGTTTTACGTTTTGAGAAACTAAAACTGCCACCCTCGTATTCAACAGTATAAATCAATTGTTTTTTTACAATTTTGCTAGGAGATAGTTTAATTTTCCAACTAACTTCTCCTTGTTCATCATTATAAATACCTTCTGACAATTGTTCTAAAATAACATTAGTTGTTTTAGTTTGAGAAATAGGTACTTGTTCAAAAAACTCAATAACTACATCATGTTGATTATTGTTTTTTAATTGAAATTCGTAGGCAAAAGTTATTTTTTTCTTTTTGCCAAACGTTACTTCTTTAGCATATTTCTTATTTTCAATCTCCGCTCTTTTAAAATAAATGCTATTGTCTTTACCTACAGAAAGCAACAACGTATCAGAAAAGTCGCTAAACTTTAATATGGTTTTACCAACAGAGTTTTTATTATAGGTAACATTCGCAACACCATCTACTAAACCAAGTGTATCCCATTCAGCAACTTTTGCAACAAGATAAACTTCATTATCTAAGCTAGGGTAAGCATAAAATGAATATTCGGCAGGCAATGAAATATTCATAATCGGAAAAGAAAAAACCGTGCTATTAGATTTTATAGCAAACTTCCCTTTCAATGTTCTTAATTTCAAAAACGATGGCACAAAAATATCCTGATAATCAACACCTTCTAATTTAGC
>CAMPHX010000033.1 GCA_946886085.1 uncultured Flavobacteriales bacterium
ACCTAGGTTTTTAACATTTTTATAAATGCGTGATATAGTGAGTAATAAGATTTTCTGGTTTTTTGCAATGGTTGTTTTTCTTATAACGACATCATTTTCTATAAATTTTGATGAAGATTCTTTTTACGGGATAAAAACGGTAGTTATAGATGCCGGACATGGAGGTCATGATGGTGGTTGTCAAGGTTCTTTCTCCAATGAAAAGGATGTTGCTTTAGCGATTTCTTTAAAATTGGGGAAATATATTGAAGAAAATTTTAAAGATGTAAAAGTAATCTACACTCGAACCACAGATGTTTTTGTGAAATTAGATGAAAGGGCTAAAATAGCCAATAAAGCTCAAGCAGATTTGTTTATTTGCATTCATGTGAACTCTGGTCCTTCAACCGCTATGGGGACAGAAACTTATGTAATGGGTTTACACAAAACAGAATCGAACCTTAATGTTGCCAAAAGAGAAAACTCTTCAATTCTTTTAGAAGATGATTATGAAACTCGATATGAAAATTTTGACCCTAATTTACCTGAATCTTACATTGTTTTAAATTTAAGACAAAGTGCTTTTCTTGATCAAAGTTTAAATTTTGCAGCTAAGGTTCAATCTCAGTTTAAAGATAGAGTTGGTAGAATTGATAGAGGTGTGAAACAAGCCGGATTTTTGGTGTTACATCAAACCAATATGCCAAGTGTTTTAATAGAAACAGGGTTTTTAACCAACAAAGAAGAAGAGAAGTTTTTAAATTCAGCTGTTAATCAAGATTATATGGCATCTGCTATTTATAGAGCTTTTAAAGAATACAAGCAAGAGTTTGATGAAAAAGAAGTTAAACCCGAACAGCTAAAACCGGAAAAAGAACAAGTTGTAGAAGAAAAAAATCCTGAAAAAGAAGTTTCGTCAACTAAAAAAAATAAAGACGAAACAGGCTTAATTTTTAAAGTGCAAATAGCCACTTCATCGCAAAAAAAAGAATTAATTCCGAAAAATTTTAATGGTATTGAAGCTGTTAGTTATTATGAAGCAGGTGGAATTTATCGTTACACAGTTGGAAATGAGAAAAGTATTGAAGCAGCAAATATTTTGCAATTAAAGCTTAAAGAAAAAGGATTTACAGACGCATTTATAGTAGCATTCAATAACGGAAAAAGAATCTCTCTTAGTGAAGCGTTAAATATGAAGTGAACAGATGTTGTATGGTTGAAAAATGATTTTTTTATACCACTAATAATGTTTGGTATATAAAATCACTTTCACGATATTTGCACAGATAAATAACTAAAATGAAACGAGTCATGGTTATGCTTTTAATACAAAACAATTTATTATTGGCGAGTTACATCTGACCTATTGAAAAAAAACAAGAAAAAACAGATGAAAATTTCAAAAGAAGTTAAGGTTGGATTTGTGTCAATAGTAGCAATAGCTATATTGGTTTGGGGCTACAATTATTTGAAAGGCACTAATCTATTCAATTCTAATAAAACAGTTTATACAGAATATCCATTTATTGGAGGATTAGCAAAATCATCTCCGGTTATTGTAAATGGTTTTCAAGTAGGTTTGGTAAGTGATGTTTACTTTAAAGAAGATCAATCTGGAAACTTAATGGTGGAGTTGGTAATTACAGACAGAGATCTAAAAATTCCAAGTAACTCTGTGGCCAACCTTATAAGTTTAGATTTACTAAGCTCTAAAGGTATTGGGTTGACTTTAGGCGATTCTGATGTGGAACTACTTGATGGAGATACTATTAAATCTCATTTTGAAAAATCTATGTTGGATGATGTTTCTGAGCAATTGTTGCCGATGAAACAAAAAGCAGAAAAATTGATGATTTCTTTAGATTCTACAATTATAGTTTCAAAAACTACTTTAGAAAACTTAAATAAACTTTTTGATGAACAAAATCAACGAAATTTAAAGTTATCTTTGATTTCGCTTAAAACAACACTGGAAAAATTTCAAACTTTTGCTGATAATGCTAATGCTACCATGAATACCTTGAAACCTACCGTGAAAAAATATGGTGATTTAGCAGATTCATTAAAACAGGTTGATATTAACACGACTCTTAAAAAAGCTAATAAATCTTTTGATGAAATTACTGCAGTAATGCAAAAAATGAAGAACGGAGAAGGAACTATGGGACAGTTAATGACCAACGATTCCTTATACAAAAACCTAGAAAGCGTAACACGAGATTTAGATAAGTTGTTGATAGACATGGAAGCTAATCCGAAAAGATATGTTCATTTTTCTATTTTTGGAAGAAAGGATAAACGGAAGTAGTTTGAGAGTCTGTGAATAACTTTAAACCTGAAACTTTAAACATTATGAACTAATATGGAAATATCAAGTATCATTTTTATAATACTGTTGATTGTGGCAGGTGGCTTATTTGCTAAAAACCTCAACACAATTATTAGAAATATTAAGTTAGGGAAAGACCTAGATAGAAACGATAGAAAAAATGAACGTTTCAGTTTAATGGCTCGTGTAGCGTTGGGGCAATCTAAAATGGTAGTTCGTCCTTTTGCCGGGTTTTTACATATTATTGTTTATGCTGGTTTTATCATTATTAATATTGAAGTATTAGAAATTGTTCTTGACGGAATTTTAGGGACTCATCGTTTGTTTGCTTCTTTAGGAAGCTTTTACTATGGATTAATTGCTGCCTTTGAAGTGTTGGCAATTTCAGTTCTTTTAGCATGTGTAGTTTTTCTTTTAAGAAGGAATGTATTGCGATTAAAACGATTTTTTGGTAAAGAAATGACTACTTGGCCAAAAACGGATGCCAATCTTATCTTGATTACAGAAATTGCTTTGATGACTGCTTTTTTAGTTATGAATGCTGCAGATTCAGCGTTACAGAATTTAGGTAATGAACATTACAAGGCAGTTGGAGAATTTCCTGTGAGTGGTTTATTGGTAGATACTCTACAGGGTTTTTCAGAAGGTACTTTAATTGCTATTGAAAGAGGAGCTTGGTGGTTTCATATTATCGGTATTTTCGCTTTTTTAAATTATTTGCCTTACTCTAAACATTTCCATATTTTATTGGCTTTCCCAAATGTGTTTTACGCTAAATTAACCCCAAAAGGTCAGTTAGATAATTTAGCTTCGGTTAAAAAAGAAGTAGAAATGATGTTCGATCCTAGTGCCGACCCTTATGCTGCTCCTGCTGAACCTGAAGGTGACCCGCAAAGATTTGGAGCTAAAGATGTAACTGATTTGACTTGGAAACAATTAATGGATGCTTACACCTGTACAGAATGTGGACGTTGCACAGATGTTTGCCCGGCAAATATTACAGGCAAAGTACTTTCTCCACGAAAAATAATGATGGATACCAGAGATAGGTTAGAGGAAGTAGGCAAAGGAATTGATAAAAACGGTAAAGATTTTAATGATAATAAATCCTTGTTAAGAGATTATATTTCAGAGGAAGAGTTACTGGCTTGTACAAGTTGTAATGCTTGTGTACAGGCTTGTCCGGTAAATATTGATCAACTTTCTATTATTGTAGATTTGAGAAGGTTTTTGATTATGGAAGAATCGAAAGCACCAGCTGAATGGACGGGTATCTTTACCAATATAGAAAATAACGGAGCTCCGTGGCAATTTGCCCAGGCAGACCGTTTAAATTGGAAAAACGAACAATAGAACATTAAATTTATACGTATGAGTGAATTAAAAGTGCCAACAATGGCGGAAATGATGGCTTCGGGACAACAACCCGATGTATTGTTTTGGGTGGGTTGTGCTGGAAGTTTTGACGATAGAGCTAAAAAAATAACGCGTGCTTTTGTAAAAATATTAAACAATGTTGGGATAAACTTTGCCGTTTTGGGAACAGAAGAAAGTTGTACAGGTGATCCTGCCAAGCGTGCCGGAAATGAGTTTTTGTTTCAAATGCAAGCGATGGGAAATATTCAAGTGCTGAATGCATACGAAGTTAAAAGCATCGTTACTACCTGTCCGCATTGTTTTAATACTTTAAAAAATGAATATCCCGAATTAGGTGGAAATTATGAAGTGAAACATCATTCACAGTTTTTGCAAGAATTAATAAACCAAGGAAAATTAACTGTTGAGGGAGGCGTTTTTAAAGGAAAAAAAATTACTTTTCACGATCCATGTTATTTGGGTAGAGCCAATGATGTTTATGAAGCACCACGAAATTTAATTGAGAAATTAGATGCAGAGTTGGTGGAAATGAAAAGATGTAAATCTAACGGCTTATGTTGTGGAGCAGGAGGAGCTCAAATGTTTAAAGAAGCTGAAAAAGGAAATAAGGAAGTTAACATTGAACGTACTGAAGAAGCATTAGAAATACAACCCAACATTATTGCTACAGGCTGTCCGTTTTGCATGACCATGATGACAGATGGAGTAAAACTCAAAGAAAAAAGTACCGAAGTACAAGTTTTCGATTTAGCAGAGTTAATCGCTCAAGCTAAAGATTTGTAAGTTTAATTATTACGAGTGCACTAATACTTGTTACATTTCTATACTTTTTCCAAAGGGTTTTTATTCGTGTATTAGTGACTATATATTAGGATTTAGCTTAATTTTGTACTGATGGAAAAACAATCACTAATTTACAATTTCTAATCTCTAATCAACATGAACAACGACTATATTCAATATCCCGATAATTCTAAAGTTTGGATTTACCAAAGCGACCGTCATTTTAATGAGGACGAAAAAAAACACATTCAAATCTCAATTGATGATTTTATTGATACTTGGGAATCGCATGGAAACATGGTAAAAGGAACCTTCACTATTTTATATGATGCGTTTATTGTATTATTTGTAGATGAACAAGGCGATACAATGTGTGGTAGAGCCCAGGATGCATCTGTAAAACTAATGAAGGAATTAGAACAAGAATTAGAATTGAGTTTGTTAGACAGAATGAATCAGTCTTATAAAGAAGGTGAGAAAGCTGTTCTAGTTAAGTTAAACGACTTTGAAACACTTTATAGCGACAATAAAATTAACGATGACACTATCGTGTTCAACAATACCATTACCACTAAAAAAGAATTTGAAACTACTTGGGAAGTACCATTAAAGAATAGTTGGCATAAACAATTGGTATTGGCTACAAGTAACTAATACCAACTATTAAGGATTATTTTATTTCTTCTTAAAAGCGTTAATGGCATTTCTGGTGAAATCAGAAAGCACTAATTTACCACTCATGGTTGCACGTTCGCTAAGTAAGGTATCCCAATGTTCTGTTCCTTCCCAGAATACTTTTTTCAGCATACTCATTGCTTCAGGATTAGATTGAGCTAACTTATTTGCTAATACTTCAATGGCTTCATCCATTGCTTCAATAGAATCAAAAATTTCGGCATATAATGATTTTTCTTTAGCCCATTCAGCAGGATACCATTCTGTAGCATTAATGGCTAACATACTCATTGCCGAAGTACCTATTTTTCTTTCCACAGCAGGACCAACCACAAAAGGACCAATACCAACGGCTAATTCACTTAACTTAACAGCAGCAAATTTAGTGGCATAACAATAATCAACAGCACTTGCCATACCTACACCACCACCAACAGCTTTACCTTGCACTCTTCCAATAATAAATTTAGGGCATTTTCGGGCAGCATTTATTACATTGGCAAAACCTGAGAAAAATACTTTTCCGGTTTCCATATCATCAATGGAAATTAGTTCGTCAAAACTAGCTCCAGCACAAAAAGCTCTATCTCCTTCCGATTTAAGAATAATCACTTTTACTTGACTATTATTTCCTAATTCGGTAATGGTATTAGCTAATTTGTTCAATACTTTTCCGGGTAATGAATTACTCATAGGGTGAAAAAACTCTATGGTGGCAATACCTTTTTCATTAATTTCAAATTTTACGTTTCCTTGTTCCGTTGCGTTCATTTTATTTAAGTTGTCAGTTTATCAGTTTACAGTTATCAGTAATTCTCCTATTAATTTATTCTCGCATTTACATATTTAGGAATTTACACATTAATCACTTTTCCTCCGAAAATGTCAAAATATAACCATTCACATCTACTATGGTAAATTCTATAGTATCGTAGAAAGTACTCTCTAAATCGGAGATGATTTCAACTTCGTTATGGTATAACTCTTCGTGTAGTTCAGTAATACTATTTACTTGTATGTATAGTGTTAATCCACCGCCCGGTTTCTCACCTTTTAATCGAGGTAACTCGTTAGCTAAACTTTTTTTAGACTGAAACATTAACACAATGTCACCACGCTTAACCATTGCCCAATCTAATTCTCCTTTTTCAGGAACCGTTTTTAATAAGGTAAAACCCAATATATCCGTATAGTATTCAATAGTTTCTTCTACATCGTTTACCATTAGGTTGGGAGTAAGTGATTTTAATTTCATCTTTTTGAAGTTAATTGTTTGTTGATAATTTCTCGCAAAGACGCAGAGACGCTAAAAAGTAATTAGTTATTCTCACATCCACACATTTTCATATCTTCTAAACCGCTGTTAGTTGCAAAGTACTTAAATTTTTATAAATTCCATTTTCTTTTTTCACTAATTCTTCGTGAGTGCCTTTTTCTTTTATTTTTCCATTGTCGAGTACAATAATGGCATCCGCTTTTTTTATGGTGGATAGTCGGTGAGCAATAACAATAGAAGTTCTACCTTCCATTAATCGCTCTAATGCTTCTTGTACCAGTCTTTCACTTTCTGAGTCTAAAGCACTCGTAGCTTCATCTAATACTAAAATAGAAGGATTTTTAAGGATAGCTCTAGCAATAGCAATACGTTGTTTTTGTCCCCCGGATAATTGAATTCCTCTGTCGCCAACCAAGGTTTCAAATTTTTCCGGGAAACTTTCAATAAATTCTAAAGCATTGGCCTTTTTAGCCGCCTCAAAAATTTCTTCATCTGTTGCGTTGGGTTTTCCGTATTCTATATTTTCTTTAATAGTTCCTCCAAAAAGCATTACTTCTTGCGGTACAATTGCCATTTGATTCCTGATTTGAGATAACGCATAATCATTAATATTTTTACCATCTATAGAAATTTCACCCGATTCAGGATCGTAAAACCTAAAAATTAATCCAGCAATGGTAGATTTTCCTGAACCAGAAGGACCAACAATAGCAATTTGTTTACCTTGCTCCACATTAAATGTAATGCCTTTTAATACTTGAATATCTCTACGAGAAGGATAAGAAAAGCAAACATTATTGAAAACCAAATTTCCTTCAATTTTAATTTCTGGAGTTTGTTCTAGCGTAACATTTTCAGTTGTTTCGTCTAAAATATCCATTAGGTTTTCTGTTGCTCCAATGGCTTTTTGCAATTGAGAAAACAAATCGGCTGCCCCGGCAAAAGAGAATCCTAATAAAGCAGAATAAATAGCAAAAGAAAGTAATTCTCCTAAGGTGATGACTTCATTTTGAACCATGTGTAAGCCGTACCAAATAATAGATACAATGGCAGCTCCGGCAGCAAACATAATTAAACCAATAAAAATGCCTCTCCATAAGGCTCTTTTTATAGAAGTACTTACGGAACTATCTATACTTTTTTTGTAGCGAAGAATTTCAAAAAATTCGTTAGCATAAGCTTTTACACTTGCAATTCCGTGTAGGGTTTCATCCACAACAGTATTAGAATCAGCAATATCGTCTTGAGCTTCTTTAGATAGTTTTTTAATATATTTTCCGAAAAATATGCCAATAATTGCCACAATAGGAATAACAGCTATCATAAAAACAGTCAATCGAAAGGAAATGAACAACAAGAAAAACATCCCCACAGGAATAGTGATGAACTGACGTAGAAATTCGGCAATGGTGGTTGTAAACGTATCTTGTAATAAAGCAATGTCCGAAGTAATTCTACTGCTTAATTCTCCTACACGTCTTTTAGAGAAATAACTCATAGGTGAGGAAATTAAGTGCTTGTAAGTAGTCATTCTTAGTAATGCCAACGCTTTGTAGGTAACCAATCCAAATAAATATACTCTAAGGAAGGATAGAATTGCGGTAATTAAGAAAATTCCTACTAATAATAAGGTGAACGTATTTACTGTATTTGCATCATCGGCATTTACAGAATCTATTAAATCTCCCAACACTTTTGGGAAAACCATAGTAGTAAAGCTCGAAATAACTAGTACCAACAGTCCGATGATAAAAGGTACTTTAAAAGGTTTTATAAAGCGAAAAACACGCATCGCTTTTTTGATAGATTCTTTTGAAAATCGTTTTTTCTTTGCCATTAGTTTAAATTTCTTTTTAGTCTTTTACTTATGTTTATGAAACTCGTAATCTCTTTCTACTTTAGCAATTCTGGTTTTGAAGGATTTGTACCAAGTGGACTTGCCCTTTTCTTGTGCTATTTTATGTTCGGAGATTTCTTTCCATTTTTTTATTGATGCTACAT
>CAMPHX010000034.1 GCA_946886085.1 uncultured Flavobacteriales bacterium
ATATTTGTAGTTATGACAAAAATTTCAAAAAATATCAAGCATTTACGGATGTTAAAAGGCTTGACTCAAGAGCAGTTTGCTCAGGTAATAGATGTTACTAAATCTAGAATTGGTTCTTATGAAGAAGGTAGATCTGTTCCGCCAATAGAAACACTCATTGTGTTGTCGGATTTTTTTAAAATCCCGATAGATGCATTGGTAAAAAACGATTTAACCTTAGCTCAAGATGATACTTTTATGGATATTGGTAATCAACGTATTTTATTTCCGATAAAAGTAGATGCCAACAACAATGATGTAATTGAAGTGGTTACCAAAGAAGCTTCGGCTGGTTATTTACAAGGTTATACCGATACCGAATACATTGCTGATTTGCCTATTATGAGTTTAAACTTTTTACCAACAGGAAAACACAGGGCTTTTCCTATTAAAGGAGATTCTATGCATCCATGGGTAAAAGATGGCGATGTAGTGGTGGGAGAATATTTAGAAGGTACTCATCAGGTAAAAAACAGTTATTGTTATATTATCCTTACAAAAAATGACGGACTGGTTTACAAACGAGTATTTATAGATAGAATAGAGGAGGGATTATTAATGCTCTCATCTGATAATAAAATGTATGAGCCTTACATGTTGCATTTATCCGAAGTGTTGGAAATATGGCAATTCAAACTCAACTTATGTATTGGGCAATATCAAGAAGATGAAATTAATCCGGCAAATATTCTTAATTTGATGAGAAGTGTTGGCATAGAGCTCAAAGACCTTAAACACAGAGTTGAAAAGTTAGAAGGAAACTAACTAGTTCACTTCTATTAAATCTGTTTCCTTTATTATCTCTCTAATACATTGAATTAAATAAGTTATTTCATTAGTGGTATTAAAAGCCTGAAATGAAAAACGAATAAAACATTTATCACCATGTTTCATAATAGGAATTTCAATTTGATATTTATTGAATAACAATTCTTTTAGTTTTTCCGGTGATGAAGTTGTTATTTCAGCACTACATATTTGTCCATAAAACTCTTTATTTAATGGTGCTAAAGGGGTAGTTTTTAATACTTCAAAAAGAGCTGGAGCAACAGAGATTAATTTCTCGTTACAATCTTCCGCTACTGTTTTCCAATTATATTTTTCCATAAATTTAATGGCTTTAGGAACTGTTAAATAGGCAGAAAAATCTCTAGTACCATTAAATTGGTGATAATCAAAAAACTGCGAATCAGATGGAGAAGTACTTTCATATCCCCAACTAATAATTAGAGGATCCAGCATTTTTTGGAACTCAGGTTTAGCATAAAGAAAAGAACAGCCTTTGGGAGTCATCATCCATTTATGACAAGCTCCGGTATAAAAGTCCGCTTCAATTTCACTTAAATTTAAATCAATATGTCCTGGAACATGGGCTCCATCAACAATAGTAATTAGTCCTCTTTTTTTGGCTTCCTCACAAATTTCTTTTACAGGCAAAATAAGAGCTGTGCTACTAGTAATATGACTTATGAAAACTACTTTTGTTTTATCAGAATAGCCTTTCCAAAATTCTTTTAAGAAAGTTTCTTTAGACTGAATTGGTAAACTTATTGGCTGTTGAACATATTTAGCTCCTGAGGTATTGCAATAAAAATTCCACGTTCTATCCAGGGCTTCATACTCTAGATCAGTAGTTAAAATTTCATCTCCAGGAGAGAGTTTTATATTTTTAGCTAATATATTAACAGCAAAAGTAGGATTAGGAACAAATACAAGATCCGATGAGTCACAACGAATATAGTCAGCTAGACTATTTAGTGCGGTTTTCACATAGTTAATACCATTATGAGCAATAAACTGTACCGGTTCTTTTTCAAGTAGGTATTGCCATTTTATATAATCTTCAAAAATTTCTTTGGGGCAAGCTCCAAAAGAGCCAAAATTCAGGTAAACAATATCTTCGTCAAGTAAAAACAAGTTTTTCATAACTTAAATACATATAGGTTAGGACGTTAAAATTAAGATTTATTTAGGTTTTAAAATTAATTCGAAATGAAGTAATTAAAAGCAATGAAATTCATAAATACGGCATATAAAAAGCCTACCTTTGCAGCCTGAAAGCTCAAAAATACATGCAATATTCAGATTGTGTGTGTATTAACAACTAAACTATACAATGGCAAAATCGCAACAAACCTACAACAAAAAAGAAAAAGAGAAAAAAAGATTAAAAAAACGTCAAGACAAACAAGTCAAAAAAGAAGAACGTAAAGCCAACTCTACTGATGGTGATTTTGACAGCATGATTGCTTATGTTGACGAAAACGGTATGATTACCGACACTCCACCAGACCCCAACAAAAAAAAGAAAGTTATTAAAGCCGAAAACATTGAATTAGGTGTTTCTAAAAGAGTAGATGAGGAATTTAATCCTCATAGAAAAGGAAAAGTTTCTTTTTTTGATAGCTCTAAAGGATATGGATTTATACTAGATACCGATAATCAAGAAAAATATTTTGTTCATGTTAGCGGATTAATTGATGAAATTGGTGAAAACGATAAAGTAACTTTTGAACTAGAACAAGGTCAAAAAGGACTGAATGCTGTCCGAGTGAAGAAAGTGTAATAGCCCAATACTACAAGAAACGTCATTCTCGAAATTTTCAAGGAACGCAGAAAATTATCGGGAATCTTTTATTGTTCAAATATTTTTGCCTACGCGGGAATGACGATTGAAAAATGAGGGAATAACAAAAAGAAAAAACTTAAAACAACGTTGTCTGATTGGTTTCCAATTCCAGTAATTTTTGTTTGCGCCAAATACCACCACCATAACCGGTCAAACTGCCATCAGCACCAATAATGCGATGACAAGGAATAATAATAGAAATTCTATTTTCTCCGTTAGCAGTGGCCACAGCTCTTATGGCTTTTAAATCTCCTACAGCAATAGCTTGTTCCTTATAACTTCGGGTAACGCCATAAGGAACTTTTAGTAATTCCTTCCAAACTTTTAGTTGAAAATCCGTCCCTACCATATCCAATCGCAAATCAAACGTTTTAAGTTCACCATCAAAGTATTTTTTTAACTGTTCTTCTGCTTGAGTAATCAAATCAGATGTTGCATTAATCAATTCTACTTCCTCACGTTTATTAAACTGAGTAAGATGTTTGGTAATGCGTTGTTCATCATCAAACTCTAACAAGCAGATTCCTTTGTCGGTAGCCCCAACAGTTAACAAACCTAATGGAGAATCTATTTTGTGAATATAAATTTTTTGCATACCAACAAAAGTAATTGATTAAAAGTAATTTTACGACTTAATTTTATTATATCATGAGTAATACAAAAGTATCCATAGGCAGCGTATTTAAAACCATTATTTGGCCAAGAAAAAAGTTGCTTTTTGTAGGCTTAATCCTTATTATAATTAGCCGTTTAGCAAGTTTAATTCTTCCTGGAGCTTCTAAGTACTTGATTGATGATGTTATTGTTAATAAAGATTTTGATAAACTAAACACTATAATTCTTGTTGTTGCCGGAGCAATTTTAGTTCAAGCCATTACTTCGTTTTTGTTGACTAAACTATTGAGTGTTGAAGCACAGCATTTAATTGCTCAACTGCGAGTGAAGGTACAGCAAAAAATATTGAGTCTACCTGTTAGTTTTTTTGATAATAGTAAATCAGGAGAGTTGGTTTCCAGAATTATGACAGATGTAGAAGGTGTGAGAAACATAGTAGGAACAGGTTTAGTTCAATTGGTAGGAGGTACACTAACTGCCGTCATTTCTTTGATACTATTAATAAAAATTAGTCCGATGATGACCGCTTATGTGCTTGTTCCTGTTGCTATATTCGGATTTGTAGCCATGAAAGCTTTTGGATTTATTCGACCTATTTTTAGAGAACGAGGGAAAATAAATGCAGAAGTAACAGGTAGATTAACAGAAACTTTAAATGGAGTGAGGGTGGTAAAAGGGTTTAATGCCGAGCAACAAGAAATTAAAAGTTTTGAAACAGGGGTAGAAAAGTTGTTCTTGAACATCAAAAAAAGTCTTACCTCTACCGCTTTAATTACCAGTTCGGCTACTTTTTTATTAGGACTTGCTTCCACAGGTATTATGGGAATTGGCGGATATATGATTATGCATGATGAATTAACTTTTGGAGATTTCTTGGCATTTACCCTTTATTTAGGATTTATGATAGCTCCCATAGTGCAAATGAGCAATATTGGTAGTCAGCTAACAGAAGGTTTTGCCGGACTAGACCGAACGGAAGAAATTATGAACATGGAATCGGAACACGATACAAAAGAGCGAGTGATAGAGCTGGAAGCAGTAAATGGAGATATTGCCTTTGAAAATGTATCTTTTGCTTACGAACAAGATAAAGAAGTAATTCGCAATATCAACATTCATGCACCCAAAGGTTCTGTAACGGCTTTGGTGGGTTCTTCCGGTTCGGGAAAAAGTACCATTGCCAGTTTGGTTTCTTCATTTTTAATACCACATTCGGGTAAAATAACCATAGATGGAAAAGACTTATCAAAAGTCACCTTAAACAGTTATAGAAAACATTTGGGAGTAGTACTGCAAGATGACTTCTTGTTTGAAGGTACGATTAGGGAAAATATTATTTTTCCTCGACCAAATGCTAGTGAAGAAGCCATACAAGCAGCAGTAAAAGCAGCTTATGTAAATGAATTTACCGATAGATTTGAAAAAGGCTTAGAAACCGTAATAGGGGAAAGAGGTGTTAAACTTTCAGGAGGGCAACGACAACGGATAGCCATTGCCAGAGCGGTATTAGCAGATCCTAAAATATTAATTTTGGATGAAGCTACCTCTAATTTAGATACCGAAAGTGAAGCATTGATACAAGCGAGTTTAGGGAATTTAATGCAAGGCAGAACTACTTTTGTAATTGCTCACCGATTGAGTACTATCCGCAAAGCTGACCAGATTTTAGTAATAGAAAATGGAGAGATAAAAGAAAAAGGCAACCATGATGAATTGATTGCTAAACAAGGACGTTATTTTGAGTTGTTTACGTATCAATCGAGGATTTGATTGAGTTTTTAATATGAAAAACAACTAAATACTCAAGACAATTTGAAAAATTAGCCGTATTTTTCCAATTCACTTTAAAAATTTTAAATGAGTAAACAATACGAACATATTTTTTTCGACTTAGACAGAACACTGTGGCATTTTGATGAAAACTCTAAAAATGTGTTGAATGAAATCTTCGTGAAATTTGAGTTGGTTCGTTTTATCAGTAATCCGGATGAATTTATTAAAACCTATGAAGTTATCAATGAAAAGCTTTGGAAACAATACAGTAAAAGCAAAATAGATAAAGAAAAACTTCGTTCCGAAAGGTTTTATCAAACCTTGCTAAAATATGGCGCAGACGATAATGCTATTGCTGTGCAAATAGGCGATTATTACATTAACCATTCTCCGCAACAAACCGCTTTGTTACCACACACTATTGAGACCTTAGATTATTTGAAAAATAAATACGTGTTGCATATTATTACTAACGGCTTTGAGGAAGTTCAGCTGATAAAACTGAATAAATCAGGAATAATGAATTATTTTAATCAGCTCATATTTTCTGAAAAAGTAGGAGTGAAAAAACCACATCCGCTAATTTTTAAAAAAGCCATTAAAAATGCCAATGCTCATGTTAGTAATTCCATAATGATAGGGGATGATTATTATGCTGATATTTATGGAGCGACAAGAGCCGGCATGGACAGTATTTATTTTAACTTTAACAATCGTCCACACCAACACAAGGTTAATAATGAAATTAATTGCTTAAGCGAGTTGACTAATTTGCTTTAGATAGAGAGAATTTTGAAAAAAATACCCCTTAAGTAATTAATTACTTGAGGGGTATATCAATAAACTATTTTACTGTTGTTATTTTTCAGCGTCTTTTTCTGAGCTGGTGTCCGCTTTTTTAGATTTTTCTTTAACAACGGTCATTACCAATTCTTTAGTAACTTTATCCAGTTCTATTTTAATAGTATCACCTTCTTTAATTTTTGATTGAATAATCTCTTCAGCCAACGGATCTTCCAAATATTTTTGGATAGCTCTTTTTAAAGGTCTTGCTCCATAAGCAGCATCATAACCCTTATCGGCAATAAAGTCTTTAGCATCGTTCGCCAAATCAATTTTATACCCTAAGCCCTGAATACGTTTGTATAAGCTTTCTAATTCAATATCAATAATTTTGAAAATATCATCTTTTGATAATGAATTGAAAATGACAACATCATCAATTCTATTAAGGAACTCAGGAGCAAAGGCTTTTTTCAATGCATTTTGAATAACGCTTGCCGAATGTTCATCAACAGATTCTTTTTTAGCTGAAGTAGCAAAACCTACTCCCTGACCAAAATCTTTTAACTGACGTGCTCCAATATTAGATGTCATAATAATAATGGTATTCTTGAAATTGATTTTTCTACCTAAGCTATCGGTTAAAATACCATCATCTAATGCTTGTAATAAAAGATTAAACACATCCGGATGAGCTTTTTCAATCTCATCAAGCAATACAATAGAGTAGGGCTTTCTTCTTACTTTTTCAGTAAGCTGTCCACCTTCTTCGTAACCTACATAGCCCGGAGGAGCACCAACCAAACGAGAAACAGCAAATTTTTCCATGTATTCACTCATATCAATTCTGATAAGCGCATCTTCACTATCAAATAAATACCTGGCTAATACTTTTGCTAATTGAGTTTTACCAACTCCTGTTGGTCCTAAGAAAATAAAACTTCCAATAGGTTTGTTTGGGTCTTTAAGTCCGGCTCTGTTTCTCTGAATAGCTTTAACCACTTTTTTAATGGCATCATTTTGTCCGATAACTTTATCGTGAATTTCATCAAACATTTTAAATAAACGATCGCCTTCTGCTTGAGCTACACGTTGAACAGGAACTCCTGACATCATAGAAACCACTTCAGCAACACTTTCCTCAGAAACTGTTTCTTTATTGTTTTTAGTTTCTTCTTCCCATGCTGTTTTAGCATCATCCAACTCTTTTAAAAGTGTTCTTTCGGTATCTCTTAACTGAGCAGCTTCTTCATATTTCTGACTTTTTACCACATGACTTTTCTTTGCCTTTATTTCATCAATTTTTTTCTCAATTTCAATGATATTTTTAGGCACTTTAATGTTGGTAATATGTACTCGAGAACCGGCTTCATCCAACGCATCAATCGCTTTATCCGGTAAATGTCTGTCAGTAATGTATCTATCTGTTAATGTTACACAAGCTTTAATAGCATCTTCTGTGTAAACAACATTATGATGATCTTCATATTTCTCTTTAATATTTTCAAGTATCTGCATAGTTTCTTCAACCGTAGCAGGATCTATCACTACTTTTTGAAATCTTCTTTCCAGCGCACCATCTTTCTCTATGTATTGTCTGTATTCATCAAGAGTGGTAGCACCAATACATTGAAGCTCGCCTCTTGCTAACGCAGGTTTGAACATATTAGAAGCATCTAAAGAACCTGTAGCACCTCCGGCACCAATAATGGTATGAATTTCATCAATAAACAAAATAATGTCGGGAGATTTCTCCAATTCATTCATCACCGCTTTCATACGTTCTTCAAACTGTCCTCTGTATTTTGTTCCTGCCACCAAAGAAGCCAAATCTAATGTTACAATTCTTTTGTTGAACAATACACGAGAAACTTTCTTTTGAACAATACGCAACGCTAAACCTTCTGCAATAGCAGATTTACCCACACCTGGTTCTCCAATTAAAATAGGATTGTTCTTTTTTCTTCTACTTAAGATTTGAGAAACACGCTCTATTTCTTTTTCACGACCAACAATAGGGTCTAACTTACCATCTTCGGCATATTTGGTTAAATCTCTACCAAAATTATCCAAAACAGGTGTTTTAGATTTGCTTTCTGAACCTTTTGAAGGACCACCGCCTCCGCCCATAAAACCTTTTCCGCTGTCGTCATCGTCATCAGATGAAGCTCCCGGGAATTCCGATTTAGGGTTAAAATCTTCTGACGAGTTTAATATCATAATTTCTTCTTTTACTTTGTCGTAATTAACATCAAATTGTTGTAATGTTTGTGTGGCAACATTATCTTGATCTTTTAATATAGACAATAATAAATGTTCTGTACCAATTACATTACTTTTAAACAATTTGGCTTCTAAATAAGTTATCTTTAATACCTTTTCTGCTTGTTTTACCAATGGAATGTTTAATAATTGACTAGGAATTCCTGAACCGGTTTTAGTAGAAAGTTCAATTTGTGCTCTCAAATCTTTCGGATTTACACCTAACGATTCAAGAATTTTTACTGCCAATCCATTACCTTCTCGTATAATTCCTAATAAGAGATGTTCTACTCCGACTATATTGGAGTAGAAC
>CAMPHX010000035.1 GCA_946886085.1 uncultured Flavobacteriales bacterium
AATAATTTCATTTGTGGAGGTGTCATAGGTTCTTTTTTTTATGAAAATAATTCATTATATGGTTTAGGAGATGACATAGCTGACAGTTTAATGAAGGGTAGTGATGGATTAGCAATAATTAATAGCTATATTTCTCCATCTTTTAATAATTTTAATATTTTATATGAAGTACAATCAAACACTAGCACTAATTGGTTAACAAACCCTGTTTGGACATCAACAATTGTTTACACCACCCCCTGCGACACCTTTACCACCACAGCAACAACCATCCAAGATACAATATGTTTAGGCGATAGCGTACAACTAACTGCCACAGGCGGAGCAACCTACAGTTGGTTTGGAGCATTTGGTGGGCTAAGTGATACGAGCATAGCCAATCCTATGGCAAGCCCACCACAAACTACCACCTACATAGTAACCATAAAAAACGATAGCGGTTGCGTAAAAACAGAGCATGTTAAAATTTGGGTAACCCAACCCATAGATAGTATTACTACTATACCAACCATATGTGGTAATGCAACAGGTGGTATAACAGCTCATTTTAACACCAATGCTAATTACAGTTTTATGCTGTATGATAATAACTTTAACCCATTAGCCAACAATACTACTGGAGTTTTTAACCAATTAGCAGAAGGAACCTACATAGTAGAAAACACTCTACACAACTGTACTTTTTATGATACTGTAACGGTAAATGCCATCAACAACGTAATTGCTAATTTTTATAGTTTACCACAAGCACCGTTTAGCAATCCTAATCAACCACTCGGAAAAGCACCAATGGAAGTAAGCTTCTTTAATACCTCTCAAAATGCAAACAGTTATCAGTGGTTAATTACTCAACAACCTAATAACGATACAATTATTCAACACTCAACATTTAACACTCAACATTTCTTTGAAGAAGGAGGAGTTTATGAAGTCTGTTTAATTGCTTATAACAACCAACCCCAATGTGCTGATACGGTTTGCAAAACCATTTTTATAGATGCCAATGAAGAAATAAGCCTATTTATCCCCAATGTATTTACACCCAATGGAGATAATGAAAATGATAGTTTTATCATACAAATTATAGGAACCGAATATTTAGAAAGCTTAGAAGTGGAAGTTTTTAACCGCTGGGGGCAAGAGGTTGCAGGTTCTAGGTTTGATGTTCAAAGTTTGGCAAGTGAGATTCCTGCCTCCGCAGGAATGACGGAATTAGTAGTATGGAATGGAACAACGACAGCAGGCAAAGAAGCCTCGGAAGGTACTTATTTTTATGTGGTAACTTACACTACTAAATTAGGGGAAACTGTAACTCAAAAAGGAACGGTGAGTTTGTTGAGGTAGGTGCTTGTTGTTTTACAAGCAAAAAACAATTTCAATTAGTCTTAATTTGACATTTTTCATTAACTTTATGAAAAATAAGGGAGTTAATAGATTTAGGATTTCTTAACAACTCCCAATGCAACCTTTTTTAACAAACAAACATCTTCTATAAAAAATGAAATGGAGTGAAGAGCAATTAGTGGTAGAGTGCTTGAAGAATAATTCATCAGCACAAAAGCATTTGTTCGAGTATTACCATAAAAGAATGATGGGAGTTTGCCTTAGATATACCAAAGACCATGATGAAGCTCAAGATGTTTTGCAAATGGGGTTTATAAAAGTTTTTGAAAAATTGGATACCTATAATGGAGAAGGCTCTTTGGAAGGATGGATTAGAAGGGTAGTGGTAAATACTGCTTTAGACAATATTAGAAAAAATAAGAAAAACAACGAGAATATTGATATAGAAAAAGTAGATTTTTTATTAGCGAATAATGAAGCTAATGCATTAGATGATTTAAAAGCAGAAGATTTACTAAAAATTATTCAGCAAATGCCAACAGGATTCAGAACAGTTTTTAATATGTATGCTATAGAAGGCTATTCGCACAAAGAAATTGCAGAACACTTAGGCATTACAGTCAATACTTCTAAGTCTCAATATTCTAGAGCTAGAGTTTGTTTGCAAAATTTATTAATGAAAGAAGCGATTACGAGATAAATTATCTCACACAAAAATTAAGATGAAAAAAGAATTTGAAAATATAGAACAACTTTTTAAAGATACCTTTGAAAATTATGAAGTTAATGTTGATGCTTCTGTATGGAATAATATACAGCAATCTATCAACTCACCTGCTTCATCCGCAGCTTCATCTTCATCTGCAGGAAATGCAGGAGGTTTTGCTGCTAAAAGTGCTTTCTTTAAAATTGCCGCAGCTACTATTACCTCTGCAGTTGTAGTTAGCTCTTCGGTGTTAATTTACAATGCATTTAAAGATGAATCAGTTAACAATAATAAAATTGCTGAAAACCAAGTGATAACTGAAAACTCAGCTCTAAAAATTATTGAAGAGACAGCGACTGAAAGACCATTAACAACAGAAAACAACACTACTGAAAATGGAAGTAATGTGGTAACTCCTCAACAAAATGAAGTGGAGGATAAGGATCTTACTTCAAACGAAAAAAATAATTCGAGCAATACTGTAAACAACAATAATACAACTGAAACTACTACAACACCTAGCAATACTGTTGTTGAAAATAATAAAGAAACACAAACACAAACACAACAAAGTACGGTGGTAACAAGTACCAATACACCACCAACTGAACCGTCAACAACCAATACTCCAAAAGTAGATGTGTTGGCAAATGTTAAATTGAAAGCAAGTACCAAAAAAGGTGATGCTCCACTTTATGTAGAATTTAACGTTGTTGGAGAAGCTGCCGATTATCAATGGAATATTGATGGTGTAACTAAGTCGGGTGAAAATGTGTACCATACATTTGATAATCCGGGTAAATATGAAGTATTGCTTACTGTAAAAGATAAGCAAGGGAAAACGAAAATCATTACCGAAAACATTGAAGTTTTATCGCTTGTAAAATCTTCTATTTCAGATATTCAAAATATATTCACTCCTAATGGAGATGGAAAAAATGATATTTTACTAATAGAAGGAGAAAATATTAAAGAGTTTAAAGCGGTTGTTTACAACCAAAATGGAACTGTTATTTTTGAATGGAATACTATTTCAGGGTTTTGGGATGGTAAAGATATGAATAATCAGCCTGTTCCTGATGGGACTTATTTCTTAGTTATTAATGCTTTAGGAGAAGATAATAAGCCTTACGAATTTAAACAATCAGTAACTTTAAGAAAGTAACAGTTATTAACAACTATTAGTAATTTCTTTCTGAAAAAACGTTGTAGGTAAAATTAAAAAAGGCGTAATTTCGTAAGTAGATTTTTAAGAACGGATTACACATGGCAGAGTACCAAACAGGAAAGCTCCTTGAGCAAATCATTTATCCCCAAGATTTAAGAGAGAAAATAACAGAGGATGACCTGCCTCAACTTTGCAATGAACTCAGAGATTTTATTGTAGATGTTGTTTCTCAAAAAGGAGGACACTTTGGAGCAAGTTTAGGTGTAGTGGAGCTTACTGTTGCTTTGCATTATGTTTTTGATACTCCCAACGATAAAATTGTTTGGGATGTTGGTCACCAAGCCTACGGACATAAAATCCTTACCGGAAGAAGGTCAGTTTTTCATACCAATAGAATATATAAAGGAATTAGTGGTTTTCCAAAACCATCTGAAAGTGAGTATGATACTTTTGCTGTAGGACATTCATCTACTTCTATTTCTGCTGCTTTAGGTATGGCAGTAGCATCTCGTCATAAAAAAGAAAATAAACAACATATTGCTGTTATTGGTGATGGCTCTATGACTGCCGGACTGGCTTTTGAAGGACTAAATCATGGTGGAAGTGAGGATACTAACTTACTAGTTATTCTTAACGATAACTGTATGTCTATCGATCCAAATGTTGGAGCATTAAAAGAATATTTAACTGATATTACTACATCACACACATACAATAAAGTAAAAGATGAGGTTTGGAATTTACTAGGATTAATTAGCAAATTCGGACCAAATGCTCAAGCCATTGCTCAAAAAATTGAGAATGGAATAAAATCTACCTTGTTAAAACAAAGTAATTTATTTGAATCCTTAAACTTTAGGTATTTTGGACCTGTTGATGGGCATGATGTAAATTACTTAGCCAAAGTATTAGCGGATTTAAAAGATATTCCCGGACCTAAAATTTTGCACTGTATTACTGAAAAAGGTAAAGGGTACGAGCCTGCCGAATTAGGAGATACTACTCAATGGCATGCTCCGGGTATTTTTAATAAAGAAACAGGAGAAATTATAAAAATAGCTCCTAAAAGTCCGCAGCCGCCTAAATTTCAGGATGTTTTTGGTCACACTATTGTAGAACTTGCCGAACAAAACGATAAAATTGTTGGAGTAACGCCTGCCATGCCTTCAGGATGTTCATTAAATATAATGATGAAAGCCATGCCTGACAGAGCTTTTGATGTAGGTATTGCCGAACAACATGCAGTTACTTTTTCTGCTGGAATGGCGAGTCAGGGATTGGTGCCATTTTGCAATATTTACTCCTCTTTTATGCAGCGTGCTTACGATCAAGTGATACACGATGTAGCCTTACAAAACTTACATGTTGTATTTTGTTTAGATAGAGGAGGTTTGGTTGGAGCTGATGGAGCAACTCATCACGGAGCTTATGATTTAGCTTTTTTCAGATGTATTCCTAATATGATAGTTTCTTCACCTATTAACGAAGAAGACCTGAGAAATTTGATGTACACTGCACAAGTAGAAAACAACGGCCCTTTTTCCATTCGTTACCCAAGGGGGAATGGTTCTATGATTAATTGGAAAACTCCTTTTAAGAAAATTAAAATCGGTACAGGGCAGCGTTTAAAAAATGGTGAAGACATTGCTATTTTGTCTATTGGACCAATTGGGTTAGAAGCCAAAAAAGCCATTGAAAAACTAGAAGAAACAGCCAACATTAGCATAGCTCATTACGACATGCGTTTTGTAAAGCCGATTGATGAAATTTTATTACACGAAGTATTTACCAAATTCAATAAGGTAATTACCTTAGAAGATGGTTGCATCATGGGCGGTTTGGGAAGTGCAGTATTAGAGTTTATGGCAGATAACAATTACCAAGCACATGTAAAAAGATTAGGCATACCTGATAGGTTTGTTGACCACGGTACACAAGAAGAGCTTTATGCTGAATGTTTTTATGATGCTGATGCGGTAATCGCAACAGTAAAATCCATGATGGAAACTGCTGAAAATAAAGCGTTGGCTTAATTTAGTGCAATATTTTATTCATTTATATGATTACAATTTTAGTTGTTAATGCTATATTTGTAAGGTATCTTTCTATTAAAATTTTTCTTCATGCAATACCAATGGCAAATAAAACCTACTTCCAACGCTAAAGCAATAGAAAAACTTTCTGAACAACTAAATAATTTAGACTCAACACTAACCAATATTTTACTTCAAAGAGGGGTAGATACTTTTGAGAAAGCCAAAGATTTTTTTCGTCCTGATTTAAATAATATTCATGATGCTTTTTTGATGAAAGACATGAATAAAGCGGTGGATAGATTAACAAAAGCTATTGCCAATAATGAAAAAATACTGATTTATGGAGATTATGATGTAGATGGAACCACTTCTGTAGCGTTAGTTTATGCCTATTTGAAAAATTATTATGACAATTTATCTTATTACATTCCTGATAGATATGCAGAAGGTTACGGCATTTCTTACCAAGGAATTGATTTTGCCAAAGAGAACGATTTTAAACTCATTATTGCATTAGACTGTGGTATAAAAGCCATAGATAAAATTGCTTATGCTAAAGAAAAAGGGGTAGATTTTATTATTTGCGATCATCACCGTCCGGGAGATGAAATACCTGATGCAGTTGCTGTATTAGACCCAAAAAGAACAGATTGTAATTATCCATATAAAGAATTATCGGGTTGCGGAGTAGGCTTTAAATTGATGCAAGCATGGACGAAACAAAGTAACCATGATGAACAGTTGTTATATACTTATTTCGATTTGTTAGCTATTAGTATTTGTGCAGACATTGTTCCGATAACAGCCGAAAACAGAATTTTTGTTTACTATGGATTAAAAGTACTTAATCAACTAAATCGTCCGGGAATAAAGGCGTTGGTGAATTTAACCAACAATAAAAAAGAATTTACCGTTTCGGATGTGGTTTTTTCCATTGCTCCGCGAATAAATGCAGCAGGAAGATTGAAAAGCGGCAACAAAGCTGTGGAATTGTTGGTGGCAGATAACGATGATGATGCCATAGATTACGGAAATGGAATCAATGAATTAAACACTGACAGAAAAGACATTGATACATCTATCACACAACAAGCATTAGAAATTATTGAAAGTGACCAACGTTTTACTACCAGAAAAACTACGGTGGTTTATAAAGAAGATTGGCATAAAGGTGTGGTGGGCATCGTGGCATCTCGATTAATCGAAACACATTACAAACCGACTATTGTGTTGACTTATTCTGATGGAAAAGTTACCGGATCGGCAAGGTCGGTAAGAGATTTTGATGTATATAATGCCATTGATGCTTGTAGTGATTTATTGGAGCAATATGGTGGACACATGTATGCTGCCGGACTAACACTTTTACCTGAAAATGTACCTGCTTTTATTGATAAGTTTGAAGACATTGTAAGTAGTTCTATTGAAGACCACATGCTCATTCCTAAATTACAAATTGATGCTAAGTTGGAGTTAACGCAAATTACGCCTCGTTTTTATAGTGTGCTAAAACAATTTGCTCCTTGTGGTCCGGAAAATATGCAACCTGTATTCATAAGCGAAAATTTGCTGACTACCGATAACATCAGAATTGTTGGTGAAAATCATTTAAAATTAGATGTTTATTCACCTGAAGCACCAGATTATAAACTATCTTGCATCGCTTTTAAGTTTGCACATTTGTTTGAAGAACTTCAGCCCGGAGTATTGTTTAGTATGGTTTATACTATAGAAGAAAACGAATGGAACAATACTAAAACTTTACAATTAAATGTGAAAGATATTCGATTGATGGGAGGATAAGATAATTAAGATTATCTCAAAAGAGTAACAGTACCTTTAAATATTTTGGTCGTTTCATTTCGATCTTCTATCAAACTTATAGTAAAGATATAAAAATAGGTGCCTTCGGGTGCTTTTTCTCCTGCTTTTGTCCTTCCATTCCATTCTTCGGCAATTTGGTTAGATTCAAAAAGCAGTTGCCCCCATCGGTTAAATATTTTTTTATTTACAGCATTTAAACACCCTCCTGAAAAATTAAACCCATCATTAATTCCATCTTGGTTTGGAGTAAACACATTAGGTATTATTAATGGTAAACTCCCTTCTACAACTACTATTACAGTATCGTTATCAGAACAGCCATTGGTAGTACTTGAAACTACATAACTTGTACTAATAATAGGTGAAGCAATTGGGTTTTGACAAGAAGTACAACTTAAGCCTGTTGAAGGACTCCATAAGTAGCTTATCCCTCCATTAACATTTAATTGAACAGAACCACAAGCTTCAATAATGGTGTCGTTTGAAGCTATAATTGAGGGAGATGGATTAACTATTAAGTTTGTGGTAACAACACTGTCACAACCTGTAATAGATTGAAGACTGTCAGTAAATACACCCGAATTATGTTGAAAACTACCATTAAGAAAAACACTATCACCATGACAAATAGCAACAGTAGTAGAATCATTAAAAGTAGGATTGACAACAAGGTTAGTAATGATTAAACTATCGCAACCAAGTGTAGTAGAAAGAGATTCGATATACTGACCTGAACTATTTTGAAAACTACCGGCAAGAAAAACACTATCGCCAGAACAAATTGAAACAGTTTGAATATTTTGAAAAGAAGGGTTTACAGTTAAATTTAGCGTTAAAATACTATCGCAACCTGAAACTGTTTGCAAAGAATCAGAAAAAGTTCCGGAGGTGCTATAAAAATTAGACCCAAATAAAATACTATCACCTTGGCAAATAGTAGAATTTTGGATAGAAGAAAATACTGGATTGACTATTAAATTTGTAGTGACAACGCTGTCACAACCTGCAATAGATTGAAGGCTGTCAGTAAATACACCTGAATTATACTGAAAGCTACCATTAAGAAAAACACTGTCTCCTTGACAGATAGAAATAACAGTAGAATCATTAAAAGTAGGATTGACAACCAGGTTAGTAATGATTAAGCTATCGCAACCAAGTGTGGTGGAAAGAGAATCGGTATATAGACCTGAGCTATTTTGAAAATTACCAGCAAGAAAGATACTATCACCTTGACAGATAGATGCAGATTGAGTAGAACTATAGCTAGGATTAACAGTAATTGATATAGTTATGGAATCCACACAATTAATATTATTGGTTATTAT
>CAMPHX010000036.1 GCA_946886085.1 uncultured Flavobacteriales bacterium
CTCTTAATAATTGAGATTCAGCAGTAAATAACCTGTTTTTGGTTTGGTTAAAATCAAAAGCATTCATATTACCTACCTGAAATCTTTCTTGCGCATATTTAAAAGCTTCATTTTGTGCTTCAACAGATTTTTTAGATGCTTCAAACGATTTAGAAGCTGACTTAGCATCTGTATAAGCTATTTGAACAGACTCTCTCAATCGCAGCTTTTCACTTTCTAAATTGTTTTTTGCTCTTTCCATATTAATTTCTGCTCGGGTTACAGATGTTCTAAACTGAAATCTATTAAATATAGGGATGTTTAAAGATAAACCTAAAAAATGTCCAAGATTATTGTCTAATTGTTCGTTATGCGGAAAAAAATCTACATATCCTTGTCTATGCTGATATACAGTGCTTAAACTATAGTTAAACGAAAGTGATGGTAAATAATTTGCTTTTGAAATTTTCACACCTTTTTCGGCACTTTCAATGGTAAGTTCGGCAGCTTTTATTTCAGGAAAAGAAATGGCAGCTTTCTCATAAATTACTGTTGATTCATTTGCAATAATATTGTCGTTAGGATCTTTTAATTCAATTTCTTCAATTGTTATCGTTCCTTCAGGAAGTTGTAATAATTGAGCCAATCTTAGTGTAGCCATATCGAAATTATTCTGAGCATCAATTAATGTTTGTTCATCACTACCTAAAGTTGCTTTAATATTTAATAAGTCTCCTTTGGGAGCTAAACCAGCATCAACTAAGTTAGTAATTCTTTCAACTTCTTTTGTACTAATATCAACTTGAAATTGAGCTATTTTAATCTGTTCTTTAGCAAATAATACTTGTAAATAAGCATTTACAACATTCAAGGAAATGTCGTTTTTCATTTTTGTAATATTTGCTTCTTGTACAGCAACATTTATTTGAGCTTGGTTTAACGTATGAATGTTAGAAAATCCATCGAATAACACCAAATTAGAATTTAAGCTGTAATTATTCGATCTGTAATCTGCAGAAACCCTTGAACCTGTTGCGTCAATAGAAGAACCAAAGTTAAAAGATTGAGAAGCAGAGGCATTTAAGTTAGGTAAGAAATTTCCTCTTGCATTTTTTACATCTTGGTATTGATTGAGTTTATCTAACTCCGATTGCTTAATGGAAATATTGTTTTCTAAAGCATAATCAACACATTCTTTTAGCGTCCATACTTTATTTTCTGCTGTATCCTGAGCAAATAAGCTGGATTGAACAGCAATGAAAACAGAGACTATAAATATTTTTTTGAATTGCATAATTATTATCTGTTAGATTTACTATTTATTTTAGTTGGTTGGGTAATGTTCCAAACTTTTACCTTGTCATTAGCGGTAATCCCCGATAAAATTTCCACATTAATACCATCTGAAATACCGAGTTTTACATTTTTTCTTTCGAACTGTTGTTCGTCAACAGCCACTTCTACATAAGGCTCGTTTGTTTCTACATCAAATTGTAATAATGCTTCTCTGATGGCTAACACGTTTTCTTTTTTATCTAAAACTAAAGAAGCATTAGCACTATAACCTGCTCTAATAAAAAATGCAGAATCTAAAAATACATCAGCTTCAATTTTAAACTGAACAGCACCTTGTTCCTCAATTCCTTTTGGAGCGACAAATCTTAATTTCGCATCAAATTCTTTATCGTTAATAGCCCCTAAGCTTACTTTTAAATCCATGCCTTTTTTCAATTTACCAACTTCAGCTTCATCTACTTTTCCTTCAAAAACCATGTTGCTTAAATTAGCAATAATAGCTACAGTTGTTCCAGGATTAAAATTGTTACTTTCAATTACTTGATCTCCTTTTTTTACAGGAATTTCTAATATGGTTCCTGAAATGGTAGCTTTAATATTAGTATTGGCAACACCTCCGTCTCTTGTACCTAGCTGAATAATTTGCAAATCGTTTTCTGCATTGCTAAGTTCTTGCTTGGCTTGGTTAAATCTCAATTCTATATTGTTAAATTCTTGTGCAGAGATTACTTCTTTATCGAAAAGTTGTTTATTTCTGTTGTATTCTAACGTAGCATTTTCTAGATTGAATTTAGCATTTTTAACTCTTCCAATTGCGTTGTTTAAAGCAGATTCATTAGGAATAACTTTAATTTTTGCAATTAAATCTCCGGCTTTAATTAGTTCACCTTCTTTCACTAAAATAGTTTCTAATATACCTGAAATTTGAGGTTTAATTTCTACTTCGTCTTCAGGAATAACTTTTCCTGTGGCAACAGTTTTTTTCTCAATAGTAGTTTTAAATGGCATTTCAGTTTCATAAACAACAGCAGATTTACTGTTAGATTTAATAAAAAATGAAGTAGCGAAAATTACACCTAGCACTACTAGTGCAATTAAGAAGTATTTTACTATTTTTTTCATGTGCTTTGTATTTTGGTTTTTATGTTTTTAGTTATTTTATTCTTCTCTTAAGGCATCAATAGGTTTAATGCTAACAGCTCTTTGTGCCGGAATTAATCCTATTAATGTTCCTAAAATTATCATGATTAATAAAGCTCCAATAATGTATGGTATTGGAACTGTTGGATTGGTATAAGGGAAGTCAGTTACATCTTGTGTGGCAGCGTTGATACCTGCAAGTACCAAAGCCCCTAAAATAATTCCTAACACTCCCGAAACTAATGTAAGAAATACAGATTCTAAAATTATTTGTCCTTTTACTTCATTAGGTGTTGCACCTAATGCTCTTCTAACACCTAATTCTCTGGTTCTCTCTTTTACAGAAATTAATAAAATATTACCAATACCAATTACTCCTGCAAATATAGTGGCTACCCCTACTACTAAAGACAAAAATGTTAAGCCTTTAGAAAAGCCTTGTACTTTATTAAAAATTTCGCCTAAATTAAATGAACCTATTGCTCTTTCATCTTCCTGTGCAACACTGTGAATATCTTTTAATACTGTTTTTACTTTCTTTTCTACTTCTATTACATCAGCATCATTATAGGCAGCAATAGCTAACCAACCTACGTTTTCTCCTGTGTTGTAAAGTTTTCTAAAGGTTGAGAATGGAATATAAATATCCCCATCATCTTCAAAACCACCACCTTGAACAAACTTATGCACGCCAATAACCTGAAAGTAGCTGTTGTCTATTTTAATAAATTGTCCCACAGGTTCTTCTCCCTTGTTAAACAATTCTCGTTGAGTTCTTTCTCCAATTACACATACTTTTCTATCGTGCTTAATGTCCTCTTCATTTAAAAACCTGCCACCATCATAAATATCTTTGGTAGCAATTTTTACAACTACAGGAAAATCTCCATAAACATTGTATTTTCCATGTTTTAAGTCTTTAGTAATGGTAGGGGCATCTCCTCCAAAAACACCTTTCGCATTTCGTGGTGCTACATATTGTATTTCAGGAATTTTTGTTTTTAATGTTCTTACATCATTCAATTTTAATTGAATAAATCTCCCTGTTTTAAAACCTTTGTAAGGAACACTTGTTTGCTGTGTCCAAACAAACATGCTGTTCATAGCAACACGCTCAAATTGTCTCTCAAAACCATTATCGAGTCCTTTGGCAGCACCGGATAAAGTAATATAAATAAAGATACCCCAAAGCACACCAATTACAGTAATAGTGGTTCTGGCTTTGTTTTTAGTAACAGAGCTCAAAATTTCGGACCATGTATCTCTTCTAAATATCAATTTTAATTAGTTTATCAGTTAATAGTTATTCGTTAATCTTCTGTCTCCCGTCTTCTGACTTCCATCTTTCACATATTTATTCATCTCTCAACGCTACAATTGGTTGAATTCTAGCTGCACGTTTAGCCGGAACATAACCTGCCAATGCTCCAAAAAGTATTAAAATAATGGTTGCTGTTATAGCTGTTCCTAAATCTATATATGGGTTTAAGATAAAATAATCTTCCAATTTATCTCCTATCATTTTTAAAACAAAAATTCCTAAAAATAGACCAACATAACCTGCAATTAAGGTTATAAAAATAGATTCCTGCAAAATCATGGTGATGATAGAAAAAGGCGTAGCTCCTAATGCTTTTCTAACACCAATTTCTTTGGTTCTTTCTTTAATTACAAAAACCATTATGTTGCTAATACCAATAATTCCGGCAATTAGTGTTCCTATGCCAACAAAGGTAACAATAAGGGTTAAAACACCTGAAAGTTGTTGGTTATCGTTCATGTTATCAGCAATGTTTCTTATAAATACACCACTTTGGTCGTCAGGAGCAATTTCGTGTTTCTCTTTAAGGAATTTGGTGAGTTTTTCTTCAAAAATCATGGCTCCCGCATAGCCTAATTCGGGTTTGTATGCCAACACTATTTGGTTAATGTTGTCTGTATTTTTTTCAATTAGTTGTAGGGTAGTGTAGGGAACATAAATTCTTCGTTCTTCATTATCGCCACCCTCATCCTGAAAGACACCAATAACTTTGTAAGCAGTATTATTAATAATAACATGTTCACCTAAAGCATTTTTATCTTTAAATAAATCTTTTTCTACCAATCTACCAATTACAGCATATTTTGTTTTTTCTTTAACGTCCAAATCGTTTATATAACGACCTTTCATCATAATGGTTTTTTCAGAAATTTGATGAGCAGGACTCACGCCAACATAAGAGTAGGAGTTAGATTCATTATTAAAAGTTACGGTTCCGTTTCTAAATATTCGGGGAGTAATGTATTCTAAATAAAAAGGAAAATTCTTTTGGATATCGGCTAAATCATCATTTTTAAACTGAATAACTCTATTTACACTAAAACCTTTGTAAGGCATGCTGGTTCTTCCCGGAAAGACAAACATGGTATTGGTAGCATCATCCATAAAAAACTGATTGAACGAGTTTTTTAGTCCGTTGCCTAAACCAAGTAGTGTAATAAAAATGAGCAAACCAAGGGTAATAGTAAACCCCGACAAGAACGTACGGAGCTTGTTTTTCTTAATCGTTTGAAATATTTCTTGCCAATTATCGCTACTAAACATAAGCTGATGCTCTAACTTGGTTAACTTTTTTATCTTCTATAATAATTCCATCTTTTAACTGAACAATTCTTTTGCACATTTTGGCAATATCTTCCTCATGCGTTACTACCAAAAGTGTTTTTCCTTCATCATTAATTTCTTGTAACAGCTGCATTACTTCATAAGAAGTAGTAGAATCTAATGCTCCTGTTGGTTCATCGGCTAAAAGTACTTTGGGTTGAGCAGCTAACGCTCTGGCAATGGCTACCCTTTGTTTTTGTCCACCAGAAAGCTCGCTAGGCAAATGTGTTGCCCAATTAGCGAGCCCAACTTTGGTTAAGTATTGCAATGCTTTTTCGTCACGCTCTTTTTTAGGAACGCGTTGGTAATAAAGCGGAAGAGCAACATTTTCTAAAGCTGTTTTGTAGTTAATAAGGTTAAACGATTGAAAAATAAAACCTAAAAATTTGTTTCGGTATTTGGCAGCTTTGGTTTCGTTGAGGTTTACAATAGGAACACCATCAAGCGTGTAGCTACCTGAGTCTAATAAATCTAACATACCCACAATATTCAGTAAAGTAGATTTTCCGGAACCGGAAGATCCCATAATAGCAACCATCTCTCCTTCTTCCACATTAAAGTTAATTCCTTTCAATACATGGAGTACATTGCTGCCCATTTTATATGATTTATGAAGGTCTTTTATTGCTATCATTCCGAAAGGGTTTTATTTATCCTAATATCAAAAGTAATTTATTAATGGGTGCATGGCATATTATTTTACACCAATGGAAAAGTAAAATGATGAGTGGTTTATTCAGTCGAAAGTTTATAAAGTAGAAAATTGTTGGGAATCTTTCTTCTATTACTAATCTCTTTGGTGATTAGAACCAAGTTGACGACCAACAAACAACTTATCTTAAGAGCATTATAAGTGGAGTTTCCACTAAATAAACGAATTAATTTTTTTTATTGGAAATAAAAGCTCAACTTTGCCACCGCTTATAACAAAAAGTTGTAAAGCATAACTCGCCAAATTGGTAAAGAGTATTTCTAGCGATCTTTTCGTCCCGCTGTTAATAATCAACATACCGATTCGGTATAAATAAACAAAAAAATGACATTTAAAGAATTAGGTCTTGACGAGCATATCGTGAAGGCAGTTGAAGAATTGGGTTTTGAAAAACCATCACCAATTCAAGAAGAATCTATTCCATTATTAATTACTGGAGATAAAGATTACGTGGGTTTAGCACAAACAGGAACAGGTAAAACTGCTGCTTTTGGCTTGCCAATGATACAACAAATTGATACGAACTCAAAAGCCATCCAAGGGATGATTTTGTGTCCTACCAGAGAGTTGTGTTTACAAATCACTAACGAGTTAAAATTGTATGCCAAACATACAAAAGGTATTAAAGTAGTAGCTGTTTATGGTGGTGCTAGCATTAGCGATCAAATCAGAGAAATTAAAAGTGGTGTAAATATTATGGTGGGAACACCTGGTAGAACCATTGATTTAATGGAAAGAAGAGTACTAAAATTTGACGAAGTTAAAACAGTAGTGTTAGATGAAGCCGATGAAATGTTAAACATGGGTTTTAAAGAAGACATTACTAAAATTATAGAACAAACACCTCCTTCAAAACATACTTGGTTGTTTTCTGCAACCATGCCTAAAGAGGTAGAGCGTATAGCTAAAAACTATATGACAGATCCTGTAAGGGTTACTGTTGGAACAAAAAATAGCTCTGCAGCTAATATTGAACACCAATATTGTGCAGTAGCAGGAAGAGATCAATATGATGCATTAAGAAGATTTATTGATGTTGCTCCTGGAATGTATGGAATTGTTTTCTGTAGAACCAGAAGAGAAACAAAAGAAATTGCAGACAAATTAATGGCTGATGGCTATAATGCAGATGCATTACATGGCGATTTATCACAAGCTCAAAGAGACAGTGTGATGGCAAAATTCAGAAACAGAAATTTACAGGTATTAATTGCTACTGATGTTGCTGCAAGAGGAATTGATGTAGATGATTTAACACATGTTTTCCATGTTGATTTACCGGATGAAATTGAAAGTTATACCCACAGAAGTGGACGTACTGCAAGAGCCGGAAAATCAGGAAGATCTATTGCATTGGTTAGCCCTTCAAAAGCTAGCAGAGTGCGTTTAGTGGAGAAACAAATTGGCGGTAAAATGGAATTGATTCAAGTTCCTACTGGTAAAGAAATTTGTTTCCAACAATTAATGAAGGTGATTCAAAACGTAAAAGAAGTGGAGATTAATGAAAAAGGATTAGCTCCTTACATTGCTCAAATTCACGAAGAATTTGCTGATATTTCTAAAGAAGAAATAATTGAAAGATTTGTATCCTTAGAATTCAATCGTTTTATTAAAGATTACGAAAAAGCGAGAGATTTGAATATTGATATGAGCACGATGAGAAAAGGAAGAGAAAGAGGCGAGCGTGGCGACAGAAATAGAGGTGAAAGAAGTGATAACACTACAAGAAATACTAGCAGATTGTTCATCAACATTGGAAAAATGGATGGATTTGAGAACAAAGGTCAAATTTTGGGATTCATTTGCAACCAAACAGGTGTTGACGGAAATTCTATAGGAAAAATTGATTTGTTTGATAGCTTTGCTTTTATTGGTGTTGATGATAATGTTGGAAACACACTTATCAGCAACCTTAATGGTAGAAACATTGAAAACAGAGATATCCGTATTGAGTTTTCTAAAGATAAGCCAAGAGGCGAAAGAAGTGATAGAGGCGGAGACAGAGGTGGATACAAAGGCGGTGGAGACCGTGGTGGAAACCGTAGAGAAAGAACTTCATCTCGTTCTTCATTTAAAAGAGAACGTAGAAGCTAATAACGCTTTTTGATACAATTACAAAGCTTCATGAGAAATCATGGAGCTTTTTTTATGGGGTGTTTTGAGGTTGAATTTTATGGATAATTTATCCAAGTTTCTGTTGTAGTTTGAATACCTCACAACGCATAAGCAGGGCAGGTGTGCGATTTCATTCCGCCACCTTCACCAATACCACCTCCTGGGCATTGTCTAAATCCTAACATAATTTCGTGGCTGTAGTTGCCATAAATTTTGTTGAGTGGAAAATCAAAAGCATAACCTATAGTAAGAGCATCAAAAACTTTAAACTTAATTTGTGCAACAATTGCTTCTCCGGCCCTGTAGCCAATTCCCATAGTAAAGTTTTGTCTATACACCCAAGCAATGTTCAAATCTAATGCAGGAGGTCCCATGTTGTTCATTTTCAATAAAAAGGATTTAAAGACGGTCCAATCATTATGTACAGATTGATGTCCCATACCTATATAATATTGGTTTACT
>CAMPHX010000037.1 GCA_946886085.1 uncultured Flavobacteriales bacterium
CATAGGCTTTTTCAGAAAGCTGCTGATGTTACCATTGATAAGTACGTGAAAATGATAGAGCTGCAGACAGCAGTTTTACTGGGAACTAGTTTGAAAATGGGAGCAATAATAGCAGGAGCATCAAAAAGTGATGCTAAGCATTTTTATGAATTTGGCAAAAACATAGGCGTTGCTTTTCAGTTGATGGATGATATTTTGGATGTTTACGGAAACCCAGAAAAATTTGGCAAGCAAGTAGGTGGAGATATTTTGGCGAATAAAAAAACATATTTGTTGCTAAAAACCATGGAATTAGCTAACGGAACGTTGAGGAAAGAGTTGGAATTTTGTTTAAACTCTAAAACTTTATCTCCCGAAAATAAAATTACCAGAGTAAAATCTATATACAATCAATTAAAGATTAAAGAAAAATCTATTGATGAGATGAATCACTTTTACAATACTGCCATTGCGCATTTAGACAGCATTGAGGTACCAAAAGAGAAAAAAGCAATTTTTGAAAATTTCGCTAAAAAATTGATGCATAGAGAACAGTGATTGAAATAAAAGGATTATCTTGCATTTGTTTTAATCCGTTTATTATGAGAAAATTAATCAGTTATTTTATTCTAATTATTGCATTTATTGCTTGTTCGCAAGCAGATAAAGGCAATTATGAATCTTCTAATGCTCAATATGAGGCTGACGTGGAAGAAGTGTCATCACCCGAAAATAATGGTTTTATATCTTCTTCGGCAGCTAAAGAAAGTAGCGATACCACTCGAAAATTTATTCGTACTGCCGAAATGAAATTTAGAGTTAAAGATGCTTATAAAACATCCATGATGTTAGAAAATATAGCACTAAAATTTGAGGGATTTGTCACTTATACCTATCTAGAAAGTGTTATTAACCGAACAGAAATTACTCCCATAAGTGCGGATTCATCATTAGAAACAATTTACTATACCGTAAAAAATGATTTAACACTTAGAGTACCCAACTATAACCTAGATACTGCCCTCCGAACTATTGCTAAACATATTGATTATTTGGATTATAGAACCATTAAAGCTCAAGATGTATCGCTTGATTTATTGGCAAACCAAATGGCGGAAAAAAGAATTTCAAAGCATACGGAAAGGTTGACTGATGCTATAGATGGCAAAGGTAAAAAGTTGAAAGAAACAACCTATGCTGAGGAGAGTCTTTATAATAAAGAAGCTGAAAAGGAAAAAAGTATTTTATCGTCATTAAGTATTAAAGATAAAATTGAGTTTAGTACTATTTATTTGAATATCTATCAACGTCAGGCAATAAAAAGAACAGTTATTGAAAACCATAAAAACATTGATAAATATGAACCTGGTTTGTTGGCACAGATTGGAGAATCATTAAAAACTGGTTGGCACGTTTTAAAAGCCATTATTATTGGCTTGGTAAAGATTTGGCCTTTATTTTTGATAGGAATAGTTATTTGGTTGCTGATTAAAAAGTTTGCGATTAGAAAGAAAGATAAATGACAACTATTTTCTTAAAGATTTAGGAGAATTTTAATCTACCAATCTTTCCAATTCTTCTTGAGCTTTTTCCCAATCATATTCCGCAGTTTCCAACTCTTTTTTTAGTACTGTAAATTCATCTACTAATTCTTGAGAATAAGTGGCAGGGTCTAATAACTGTTCATTTATTTTTTTAATTTTATCTTCCAATTTAGTAATTAAATCTTCTGACTTCTTAACTGCATTTTCTGCTTTTCTAAGTTCCCTATCTTTATTTTTTCTTTCCTCGTAGCTGAGTTTATTCTCCGATGTAGCACTTTTTTGCTCGGCTACTTGCTTTTCTTTTCTTTCAAACTCTTTAATAGAATCTACTTTTTTAGATTTTAGGAATTCATAAACATCACCTAAGAATTGTTTTACATTTCCATTAGTAAATTCATACATTTCGGTAACCAATCCATCCAGAAAATCCCTATCGTGAGAAATAACAATTAGTGTACCGTCATAGCGTTTTAAGGCAGCTTTAAGAATTTCTTTAGATTTAATGTCTAAGTGGTTAGTTGGCTCATCGAGCACCAATAAATTTACAGGTTCTAACATTAGTTTACACAAAGCAACTCTTGCTCTTTCTCCCCCAGAAAGTACTTTAATTTTTTTATCGGCTTCTTCGCCACCAAACATAAAAGCCCCCAACAGGTTTCTTACTTGTTTTCTAATTTCTCCGTGAGCTACTTTGTCTATGGTTTCAAAAACAGTTAATTCTTTATCTAGTTCTTCAGCTTGGTTCTGAGCAAAATAAGCCAACTTAACCTGATGTCCTAATTTTAACTCTCCTTGGTGTTCCAATTCACCCACAATAATTTTGCTCATGGTGGTTTTACCTTCACCATTTTTACCGACTAAAGCTACTTTTTTACCTTTTTCAATAAAAAAGTTTACATCTTTAAAAACTTGTTTGTCGCCAAAGCTTTTAGCAATATTTATGGCTTCTACCACTACTTTTCCGGAGTGCGGAGCAGGAGGAAAATAAAAACGCATAGAAGTGCTATCTTCTTCTTCAATTTCTATTCTGTCTATTTTGTCGAGTTGTTTTACTCTACTCTGTACCTGAACAGCTTTGGAGGCTTTCGATCTAAATCTTTCAATAAACTTCTCAGTATCTTGTATTTGTTTTTGCTGATTGTTGTAAGCAGCAACTTGTTGTTCTCTACGTTCTTTTCTTAACTCTAAATACTTGGAATAGTAAGCTTTGTAATCGTGTACTTTTCCTAAGGTAATTTCTATGGTTCGGTTAGTAACATTATCCAAAAAAGCCTTATCGTGAGATACCAAAACCACACCTCCCGGGTAGGTTTTTAAGAAATCTTCCAACCATTGTATAGATTCAATATCTAAGTGGTTGGTAGGCTCATCGAGTAATAATACATCCGATTTGGTAAGTAAAATTTTAGCTAATTCAATACGCATTCTCCAACCTCCACTAAATTCATCGGTAAGTCGGGTAAAATCTTTTGGAGTAAAACCTAATCCTTTTAAAATGGTTTCACAATCGGCATCAATAGAAAAACCACCCAACACATTTAATCTTTCGTTGTAATCGTTCAAATGGTTTAACAAATCTAAATAACTGTCAGATTCATAATCCTCTCGAGTAGCTAATTGGTGATTAATTTCATCAATTTTAGCGTTGATATCATTCACTTCCTTAAAAACAGATTTGGTTTCATCAATAACGGTATTTCCGGAAATAAAATCCATATCCTGAGGCAAGTAGCCAACAGTAAAGTCTGCCGGAGTGGAAATAGTTCCACTATCGGGCTCTTGCTCACCTGCCATAATTTTTAACAAGGTGGATTTCCCGGCACCATTTTTTCCTACTAAACCAATTCTATCGGTTTTATTTACAATAAAAGAAATGCCATCAAACAGATAGCGTTCTCCAAAACTTACGGTTAAATCATTTACTCCTAACATGGGTGCGAAATTACAAATTTAATTGATGTGTAAATGTGAGGATGTGTAAATGTGAGGATGTGTGAATTTCTAATTTCTACTCTTTTTAAAAAAACAACTCATCGTATTATTTCTATTTTTAAAGTTGTGTTTTCTTTTGATACATAAAGTGAATCTCTAATCTCCAATCTCTAATTTCTAGCCTCCAATCAGAAATATATGAGTAACTTTGTATTGTTTAAAAATCACCAAAATGTTACCAAGTATTTTAGGGCTTAAATGTCCAAAGTGTAGAAAAGGAGATCTATTCACACACAAAAACATGTATAGAGTTAAAGGTTTTTTTGATATGCCAAAAGAGTGTCCGAATTGCGGACAAGATTTTGAGCCTGAAAGTGGTTTTTACTTTGGAGCCATGTATGTGAGTTATGGACTGACGGTAGCTTTGAGTGTTGCTGTTTTTGCAATAACTATAATTTTAGATATTTATTCTTTAGGCTTATTTTTATTGCTAAATGGCATTGCGTTGCTGGTTTTACTGCCTTATATTTTTAGGGTTTCTAGGTCTATTTGGATAAGCATTATTGTAAAATATGACCCTCCCAAACAAGATGATGAAAAAGCACAAGTATAAAATTGTTGTTGAGAAAACAGCACACTATTACTCCTTAGGAAATATTTCTACAGCAAAAACACTATGGTTTGTATTGCATGGTTATGGATATAATGCCAATTATTTCATTCATAAATTTGATGGGATAACAGATGAAGAAAATTTTATTGTAGCTCCAGAAGGTTTGTCTAAATTTTATGTTGCAGGAGTTAGTGGTAGGGTTGGAGCAAGCTGGATGACTAAAGAAAATCGTGAAGATGAAATCCAAGACTACCTAAATTATTTGAACAGTTTGTATGAAACATTACTCAGCCAAATAGATTTAACCGAGGTTAAAGTAAATATTATCGGGTTTTCGCAAGGAGGAGCAACAGCAGCAAGGTGGGTAAGTGATAATAAGATAAAGTGTGCTAATTTAATATTATGGGCAAGTGTATTTCCTGATGATATGGAGTTTGAAGTATTAGAAACAAAAACCAACTCTTTTTTGTTGTATGGCGATGATGACGAATATGTAACACAAGAAAGAATTGATAAGCAAAAAGCTATTCTTGAAAAAGCGAATATCAATTGTAAATTAATTGAGTTTAAAGGCAAACATGATGTCCCTACCGAAGTGCTGAAAGAGCAACGCAAACTGAATAATTGGTAGATAATAAAACTTAATTAACCACATATGTACATAGTACTGATATCATTAAAAGATATTTATAGCACTTCATAGTGTGTTTCCATTTTATGGAAACAAGCTATCTTAAACTTAGTGTTAACTTTTTTGAGTTAATAAAACTATGTATCTATGTGGTTTTTTTACACAACTTAATTAAAAAAACAATTTTCTTTTATAAGGTTCTCCATTAATATACCTACTAGAACCAAGTAACTCTGTGGCTTCCATTACTATCATTAAAGCTTTTGGATCTGTAGCATGCACCATTTTTTTGAGGACATTAATTTTGCTGTTATCAACTACAATAAAAATAATGTTTTTATGGTTGGAGTTGTATAAGTCGTTGCCTTGCATTAATGTTCCTGTTATACCGAGTTCTTCCGTAATTTTTTGCTGTATTTTTTCTGGGTTATCTAGTGCAATATGTACAATTTTTTGATGTTTGCTTCCAGTAAGTAATAGGTTAATCAACTTAGCACTTACATAAATGCTTATCAAACTCCATAATGCCAATTCAATATCTTTAAAAACTACTCCAGCAGCTACAACCACAAGAGCATCGAGGATAAGAATAGCATCTCCGGTTTTAATATTGGCTTTTTCATTTAAAATTTTGGCAATAATAGTTCCTGCCCCGGCAGAAGATTCTCCTTTAAAAATTAATCCTAAACCAATACCAACAAAAACTCCCCCATAAAGTGACGATAATAAGGTGTTATCACTAAAAGCAGCAATAGCATATATTTCACCAAGTAAATCAACAAAAAGAGCAATTATAACAATAGTGATGATAGTTCTAATGGCAAATTTTTTCCCTAAATAATTTAGACTAAGTAACAAAAGAGGAATATTCACTAGCATTAAAATTACTCCCGTAGGCAATTCAAATAAATGATGAAGAATAATGGAAAGTCCGGCAATACCACCGGTTGCAATTTTATTTGGAATAAGAAATCCAACCATTCCTGTAGCTAAAAATATAGCTCCAACAATTATGAATAAATAATTTTTTAGTTCAGCTTTTAAGGAATCATCAGACATTGTAATTCATTTTTTTGTCGAGCAAAATAAGTAAATACAAAAAGATTAAAAGATGTTATTTGTCATATTAAAATTACTGAGGTTCTATCCAATCTCCATGTGATTTTATAAGCTCAATAAGTTCTTCAACAGCTTCTTTTTCAGGAACATTTCTTTTTACCACATTTTTTTCTTTGTATAGCGTTATTTTTCCTACTCCCGTACCAACATAGCCATAGTCTGCATCAGCCATTTCACCAGGTCCATTAACAATACAACCCATAATTCCAATTTTTACGCCTTTAAGGTGAGAAGTCACTTTTCTAATTTTTGCTGTAGTTTCTTGTAAGTCAAAAAGTGTTCTTCCGCAACTAGGGCAAGAAATGTATTCTGTTTTAGAAATCCTTGTACGAGTTGCTTGTAAAATACCAAAAGCAAGACTGTTGAGTAAGCTATCACTGCCACAATTCTCCGCAGCAATAAAAATTCCATCACCCATCCCGTCCACCAACAGAGCTCCCATGTCGGTAGCAGCATAAAGTTGAATTTGTTCTTCAGTTAAATTGCCATAAGCTCGTCCGATAATTACGGGCACATCACAATTGTTTAAGATTAATTCATTAAATAATTTTCGTTGCTCTGCCATACCTTGCGGATGATAAGTATCTATCACTAATACAGCAGTTTTATCCTTGTTTATTTTAGTAATAAACGCATTATCAAGTTGGTCAAGTGTTATGTAAACAAAATTCAGTTTTGGGTGTGTTTCAACCTCGTTGAGGTAGTCTTTTGCATCAATAAAAGGAAAAGCGTTGAACTTGCCTTTTTGAGTAATCCATGTTTTATGAAGGTAAACCAAGCCTAATGTGCCTGGCACTTCAAAATCAATGGTCTTGTTGCCCAAAAAAACATAATCGCAAGCCATGTCGCTGATGTTCCACTTATCTAAAGGCACGGAATAATTATACCCTAAAGCAAAAAATGAAGCAGGTTTTATGTTTTCTTTCAAACTAAAATCAGCCATTATTCTCGGCACATTTGAACCTCCAATATTCAATACTTCATTGGTTTTTCTTTTATTATATTCAAAAGGATTAATAGCATATTTTTCTATTGGAGCTATAGGTGTTTCTGTCGTTCTATTGCTGTATCTTTCTACCAAGGTTTTGGCAACAGGGATTTCATATTCAGGTTCTTCGGTAAGCGAAACACGAATGGTATCTCCTAGTCCGTCTTCCAAAAGTGTTCCTATACCCACAGCAGATTTAATTCTTCCGTCTTCTCCATCACCGGCTTCGGTAACTCCTAGGTGTAAAGGATAATTCATTCCTTCTTCCATCATTTTACTAACCAATAATCTGTAAGCCTGAACCACAACCAACGTGTTGCTGGCTTTCATAGAAAGTACAATTTTATGGTAATCTAAATCTCTACAAATTCGCAAAAACTCCATGGCAGATTCTACCATTCCAAGTGGAGTATCGCCATATCTGCTTAATATTCTGTCGGATAAAGAACCGTGGTTGGTACCAATTCTCATGGCAGTACCGTGTTCTTTGCATATTTTTACCAAAGGTTCAAAACTTTTTCTGATACGTTCTAATTCTTCGGTGTAAGATTTATCAGTATAATCTAATGTTTCAAATTTCTTTTTGTCAGCATAATTTCCGGGGTTTATCCTGACTTTTTCTACTATTTTAGCAGCAATTTCAGCAGCATTAGGTGTAAAATGTATATCGGCAACCAATGGGGTGTTATAACCTCTTTTTCTAAGTTCCGCTTTAATGTTGGCTAAATTTTCAGCTTCTTTTTTGCTTGGGGCAGTAATCCTAACAATTTCGCATCCTGCATTTATCATTCTGATGGCTTGAGCAACAGTAGCTTCAGTATTCATAGTATCTGTAGTGGTCATAGATTGAATACGAATAGGATTGTCACCCCCAATTCCAATATCTCCGACCATTACTTCTTTGGTTTTAAATCTTTTATATGATGTTAAATCTCTGCAATAAACGTTGTTCATAATAATGAATGACTAAATTTTTAACAAAAGTAAGACTAAAAAACGCGTTAATTCAAATCAAATTAAAGTTATATGTAAATCAAAAATATACTAATTACCGTTTATAAACTAGAACCTACCGTTTATATATTAAAACCGACACAACTTATATTTCTAATAGTAAAATTAGTGAGCTACACGTAATATTACATTGCGAAACAAAAAACTTTTGTTATGAAAACGGCATCTAATATCTCAAACACTATCGGAAATACCCCTAAAAAAAATATTTCTGAGCTATTAAAAACTTCTAAAAAGTTAGAAATTATTAAATACATAATATTATTGTGTTTGATGATTTTAGGTTTTGGAATAATTTCATTAACCGCTCGTAATGTGCCTACTTCAGGAGGAGGTAATAAGAGTGGCGGCAATGGACCTGTAAGTTCAGCAGGTTGTGCGCCAGCTACATCCATAGCTACATTGGAGTTAAACAATGTAAGAG
>CAMPHX010000038.1 GCA_946886085.1 uncultured Flavobacteriales bacterium
TAATAAAACCACATAGTAGCATAGATTATCATAATAGCAAAAGTTCTTTATAGCTAAACAAAGTTCTTTTCTGCCTAAGGCAGAAAAGCTATATAAAACTAGATTACTTTCTTCTGAGCATTAAAAACTATAGATCTATGTGGTTAAACAATGTTAAATTAACTATTCTAAAAAACTAACCTTCACCACTCTTTAGAATGAATCTTGATAATTATTAATCTAAAGCTAAAATGTAGTAACTTCGCATTTTTAAACTACAGTAGGCAAACTAATGAACAAACAAATAGAAATAATGGCACCAGCTGGTTCTTTTGAATCGCTAATGGCTGCCATACAAGGAAGAGCAGACTCTATCTATTTTGGGATAGAACAACTAAACATGCGAGCAAAAGCTGCCAACAATTTTACTTTTGACGATTTAGAAAAGATTGCAAAAACATGCAACAGCAATAATGTTCGTTCTTACTTAACATTAAATACCATTATTTACGATCATGATTTATCGTTAATGAAACGTATTGTTGACAAAGCCAAAGCTGCGGGAATAACTGCTGTTATTGCTTCCGACCAAGCGGTAATCAACTATGCTTCTTCTATCGGTTTTGAGGTGCATATTTCTACCCAAACCAATGTTACCAACTTAGAAACCATTAAATTTTTCTCGCATTTTGCTGATGTAATGGTATTGGCAAGAGAGCTTAGTTTAATTCAAGTAAAAAGCATTACAGACGGCATTAAAAAAGAAAATATTACTGGTCCTTCGGGAAACTTAGTAGAAATAGAAATTTTTGCCCATGGAGCTTTATGTATGGCTGTTTCAGGAAAATGTTATTTGAGTTTACATACCAATAATTCATCTGCCAACAGAGGTGCTTGCGTGCAAAATTGCCGTAGGACTTATGAAGTAAAAGATGAAGAAGGAAACGAATTGTTAATTGACAATGAATACATTATGTCTCCAAAAGATTTATGCACTATTGGATTTATTGATGATATTATTAATGCCGGAGTAAAAGTATTAAAAATTGAAGGTAGAGGAAGAGCTCCGGAATATGTTAAAACAGTTACGGAATGCTACCGAGAAGCAGCTGATGCTTATTTAGATGGCACTTACTCTAAAGAAAAAATTGAAGGCTGGAATCAACGTTTAGCAACAGTTTACAACAGAGGTTTTTGGGATGGCTACTATTTAGGTCAAGAATTGGGAGAATGGTCAGAGGGTCACGGCTCGCAAGCTACTACCAGAAAAAAATTCTTGGGGCAAGGCATTAAATATTTTCCTAAAATTAATATTGCTGAATTTAGAATTGAAACCCACTCATTGAGTGTTGGAGATAAAATATTAATTACCGGACCCACAACAGGAGTTATTGAAACTACTGTTAAAGAACTTCGAGTAGATGATAAATCTGTTGAAAAAGTTGAAAAAGGAGTAAACTTCTCTACTCCTATTGATGAAATTATCCGACCATCAGACAAGTTATATAAAGTAATTCCAGCCGAATGATTCGTATTACCCACCAAAGAGAAAAATGTATAGGCTGCAATTATTGCGTTGAAATAGCTTACGACCGTTGGCGTATGTCTAAAAAAGACGGTAAATGCACATTAATTGAGGGTAAAAACAAAAAGGGCTTTTTTACTGCTGTGGTTGGTGATGATGAATACATTGCCAATGTGAATGCCGCAAAAGCTTGTCCGGTAAAAATAATTAAGGTAGAGAAGGTGAAATAGTTTGAAAGGGTTAATTGTTAATCTATAACTACTCTTCCCTGACGAAGTGCAACGCAGATCAGGGATCCAGTTAAACTAATTCTGACTAGATTCCTTGTCTCCGCTTTGCTACGCAAGGAAAAAACATAAAATTTATCAGTCTTGTTGCCTTAATTTCTCAAAAAACTCTTTATGAAAAGCTTCTAATTCCTTTGGAGGATAATAAGAATGTGCTCCCCAAATAATTTTATTAATCGTATTATTTCCCTGTCGGATTTCTAAATAATAAGACATATTTCCGGGCTTATTAATGTCTTCTCCATATAAACTTAGTTCGTCAATTTTATTTAGAAAATACTCTGTATCTAATACCGAAAGTTCTTTGTAAAACACATCTCTTTCGTAAACAAAATCTCTTTTATAAACCTTTCCGTTTTCAAGCAACAAATACTCTTCAAAATCGCCAGTAAAACCTCCCCCTCTGCCAACACAATATTTCATTTCGCTATTATTGGTGTTATTACTGCTTGTTGTATCTGTACTAGATTTTGTTGATGAACAACTAAAAAATATGCTGGAAAATATAAGTAATGATAAAATTTGTTGCATTGATGAGTTGTATTTATTTTACCAATTTGAAACAGCATTATTAAAAATATCTTGCGTTAGCTGACCATTAATATCCTTAATGATATCTTCTTCTATGGTGGTTAAATTAATAGATGATTCAAAATCGGCATAACGGGTAAAGCTTCTTTCAAAACTTTGTTTATCATCTTTAGTGTTGGTAAAAATTACATTTACAGTAATAGAAAGTCTGTTAGTTGCCGCTGTTTGGTCGCCTTGAATAGCGTTTGGCGTTATGGTGTAACCTGTTATGCTTCCTTCAAATTGCAAATCGCCATTAGCAGGCAACATTTGTAAGCTCGTTTGAGAAACAAATACATCTTTCAAGGCTTCACTGAAGGTCTGACTTAAGTTTGGATTAGCTAAAGGAGCATAATTTTGAAACGTTTTTACAGAAAAGGTTTTTATTTCAGGAGCAATAGAAGCACCCGTAAAAGAATAATCTACTTTACATGAAAAAAATATCATGAGAAAGGCAAAAACAATATAGTAGTGTTTTTTATTCATTAATATCGTACTCTTTAATTTTTCTGTAAAGTGTTCTTTCAGAAATACCCAATTCCTCAGACGCTTTTCTTCGTTTATTATTGTGTTTTCTCAACGCTTTAACAATCATTTCTTTCTCTTTATCTGCCAAAGATAAAGATTCTTCTTCCACTTCTTCATGGTCAGAGAAATCATCTTCAGAATTGATAATTTGAGGTTTATACACTTCCGGAGACAAAGGTTTCTCTGCGTCTACATCATCATTCTTAGCATATAATCTTTTTATGCTGTTTATCATGGAAGTATTTTCTTCAGAATCGGATGTTAACGTTTGTTTGGTATTGCCACTGCTTATTATTCCGAAAACCAATTTTTTTAACTCATTCACATCATCTTTTAAATCGAACAATACTTTATATAAAATATCTCTTTCCGACATATCTGAAGTATCACCTTTATACAAAGCAGGTAATTGAGAGGTATTACTATCTAATGGCAAATAGTTAGCTAAAATATTGGCTGAAATTTCTCTATTATTTTCTATTACTGATATTTGCTCAGTTACATTCTTTAGCTGACGAATATTTCCTGGCCAACGATAGTTAATAAGCAACTCAACCGCATCAGGTGTTAGTTGAACACTTGGCATACGGTATTTTCCTGCAAAATCTGAAGCAAATTTTCTAAATAATAAATGTATATCTTCTTTTCGTTCTCTTATCGGAGGCAAATCTATTGGCACCGTATTTAATCGGTAATACAAATCCTCTCTAAACTTGCCTTTTTTAACTGCTTCGGGTAATTTCACATTGGTAGCAGCAACAATCCTCACATCGGTTTTTTGCACTTTTGAAGAACCCACTTTAAGGAATTCCCCTGTTTCTAATACTCTTAATAATCTGGCTTGTGTAGGTAAAGGCAATTCACCAACCTCATCTAAAAAAATAGTTCCTCCATCAACTACTTCAAAATAACCTTTACGGGCTTCGTGAGCTCCTGTAAAAGCACCTTTCTCATGTCCAAATAATTCCGAATCTATTGTTCCTTCAGGAATTGCTCCACAGTTTACAGCAATATATTTATTGTGTTTTCTGGCGCTCAACTGATGGATAATTTGTGGCATCACTTCTTTCCCTACTCCACTTTCTCCTGTTATTAAAACAGATAAATCAGTAACTGCTACCTGAGCAGCTATGTTTATAGCCCTATCTAACATTGGCGAACTGCCAATAATTCCAAAACGCTGTTTTATTTGTTGTGTATCCATTTTAATTTCAGGTTATTTGCTATCTGTTAATCGTTATTATCTCGCAAAGACGCAGAGACGCAAATATTGTTAATTGTTCAGTCTTCAGTTCTCAGTCTTCAATCTATAATTCTTCAGACTTCTACAATCTCTAATTTCTAATCTCTAATTAAACCGCTTTGCCTAACAATGTTCCTCCTGTACAATCTTCTATAAAGACAGTAACATAATCTCCTACTTTGTAATTTTCTTTAGGGAAAACCACTACCGTATTTTGTGAAGTTCTTCCTGCCAATTCATTGTCAGAACGCTTGGATTTTTTTTCCACCAACACTTCAAATGTTTTACCAACATAAGCCTGATTTCTTTCTAACGAATGAGCACTTTGTTTATCTATAATTTCTTGCAATCTTCTACTTTTTACTTCTTGAGGAACATCATCCTTAAACTTACGCTGAGCTTGTGTATTAGGTCTTTCAGAATAATTAAACATATAAGAAAAATCGTATTTTACATAATCCATTAACGATAATGTATCTTGATGATCTTCTTCCGTCTCTGAGCAAAATCCTGCAATAATATCAGCAGAAATTGCACAATCAGGAACAATTTTTTTAATACTGTCAATTCTATCCATATACCACTCTCTGGTATAACCTCTGTTCATCATCTCCAATATTCTGTTACTTCCACTCTGAAAAGGCAAATGAATATAATTGCAAATGTTATCATACTTAGCCATCACATGCAAAAACTCATCTGTCATATCTTTAGGATGTGAAGTAGAAAATCTCACACGTAACTTCGGACTAATTTGAGCTACTTTTTCCATCAACTGAGCAAAATTGATACTTTGAGCTTTTTCTTCTTCCGATAAATTTTCATAATATTTTTTCAAGCCTTCTGTACCATACCACAAGTAAGAATCTACATTCTGACCCAATAAAGTAACCTCTCTATAACCTCTATCAAATAAATCTTGAGCTTCTTTTAAAATACTTTCAGGATTTCTACTTCTTTCTCTTCCTCTGGTAAATGGCACCACACAAAAAGTACACATATTATCGCAACCACGCGTAATGGAGATAAATGCCGTAACTCCGTTGCTTAGCAACCTCACCGGACTAATATCTCCGTAAGTTTCTTCTTTAGATAAAATTACATTTACCGCTTTTTTACCTTCATCCACCTGAGCTACCAAATTAGGTAAATCTCTGTATGCATCAGGACCAACCACAATATCCACAATTTTTTCCTCTTCTAATAATTGTGATTTTAATCGCTCTGCCATACAGCCTAACACCCCAATTACCAATTCCGGTTTTTTCTTTTTCTCTTTGTTGAAAACCGTTAGTCTTTGTCTTACCGTTTGCTCCGCTTTTTCTCTAATAGAACAAGTATTTACCAACACCACATCTGCTTCTTCCAAATTATTGGTAGTACCATAACCGCTTTCAGCTAAAATAGAAGCAACAATTTCACTATCAGAAAAATTCATCTGACAGCCATAACTTTCAATATACACTTTTTTATTGTTGTTGGTTTTATCTGCATCTGCCAATAAGGTTACCGACCCTTGTACCGATTCATCTATCACTTTATTCTGTAGCTCCATGTTTAAATTTTAAATGAGGTACAAAATTAGCTTTTTTTTATGAGTTATGACAAAATGACACCAAAAGAAAAGCTTTTGTTAACCCACAAATTCTACAACATATACAGCGTTATTTTAATTTTTACCAAAATATGGTGGTAGGTTAATAAACAGTTATTAATTTTACTGACCTATAAAAATCTAAAAGTAAAACTAGTAATATGAAACTACAAAATTATGCTCCAGGACAATGGGTAGAAGGTTCAGGTAAAGAAAAACCATTATTTGACGCTATAACCGGAGAACAAATTGCTACTGCTTCAAGCGAAGGGTTAGATTTTGCTGCCATGATGGATTACGCTCGTAAAGTTGGTGGTCCTACCCTAAGAAAAATGACTTTTCAAGAAAGAGGGCTGATGCTAAAATCCTTGGCGTTACACTTGTTAACGTTGAAAGCAAAATACTACGAAGTAAGTGCTAGAACAGGTGCTACAAAAGTAGATAGCTGGATAGATATTGAAGGTGGTATTGGTAATTTATTCGCCAATGCTAGCCTTAGAAGACAATTTCCTGACGAATCATTTTATGTGGATGGAGAAACAGCTCCACTTTCTAAAAATGGCACTTTCATAGGTCATCATATTATGGTTCCTAAACAAGGTGTTGCCATTCATATTAATGCATTTAACTTTCCTATTTGGGGAATGTTGGAAAAAATTGCTGTAAATCTGATGGCAGGTGTTCCGGCTATTGTTAAACCAGCAACCTTAACTTCTTTCCTTACTGAAGCAATGGTGAAAGATATTATCGACTCCAACATACTTCCAGCAGGAGCATTACAATTAATTTGTGGTTCTGCCAATGGAATTTTAGACCATATTACCAACCAAGATGTCGTTACATTTACAGGTTCTGCTTCAACCGGAAAAATGCTTAAAGCACATCCTCGTTTGTTAGAAGAAGCTGTCCCATTTAATATGGAAGCTGATTCATTAAATGCAAGTATTTTAGGCGAAGATGCTGTTCCTGGAACGGAAGAATTTGATTTATTCATTAAAGAAGTACAACGAGAAATGACGGTGAAAGCCGGACAAAAATGTACGGCTGTTCGTAGAATTATTGTTCCAGAAAAATTAGTGGAAGATGTACAAATTGCTTTAGGAAAAAGATTGGCTCAAACAGTTGTTGGAAACCCTGCTATAGAGGGGGTAAGAATGGGAGCTTTAGCAGGATTAGAGCAAGTGAAAGAAGTAAAAGAAAAAGTAGCTCAACTTTCTGCCAGTCAGAAAATTGTTTTTGGAGATGTAGATAATTTTGAAGTTACCGGAGCTGACAAAAGCAAAGGTGCTTTCTTATCACCTATCTTATTTTTAAATGAAAACCCTTTTGTAAATACCGATTGCCACAACATAGAAGCATTTGGTCCGGTATCAACCATAATCCCTTACAAAACCTTAGATGAAGCCATTGAATTAGCCAATATGGGTAAAGGTTCTTTGGTTTGTTCTATTGTTACCAATGATGATAAAATTGCGAAAGAATTTGTGTTAGGTGCAGCTTGTATGCACGGACGAATTTTGATATTAAACGCTGCTTGTGCTAAAGAAAGTACCGGACATGGGTCTCCTATGCCGTTGCTTACCCATGGCGGACCGGGTAGAGCCGGAGGCGGTGAAGAAATGGGTGGAAAGCGTGGTATTTTGCATTACTTACAACGTACTGCTATTCAGGGTTCTCCAACAATGATTACAAAAGTTACCAACCAATACCAATACGGTGCAGAACAAACAGAATTTGATAGACATGTTTTCCAAAAACATTTTGAAGAAATTCAAATAGGTGAAACGGTTATAACCAGAAAACATACGGTTACTGATGCCGACATTGTCAACTTTGCCAATGTTAGTGGCGACCATTTTTATGCTCACGTAGATGCTACTTCTTTAGAAGGAACTATTTTTGAAAGAAATGTTGCTCATGGATATTGGGTATTATCAAAAGCAGCAGGTTTATTTGTTGATGGCAAAAAAGGTCCTGTTTTGTTAAACTATGGGCTAGATGAATGTAGATTTGTTAAGCCTGTTTATCCGGGAATGACTATTGGTGTTAGGTTTACGGCTAAAGAAAAAATCTCTCAAGAGAAAAAAGATGAAACCGATATTAAGAAAGGAATTGTAAAATTCTTAGTAGATGTGTATGATGAAACAGGCGAAACTGTTGCTTTAGCTACTATCTTAACGATGGTGAAGTTTAAAAATCAAGAATAGTTAGGCATATTAACTTTTACATCATAAAACTCAACCACATAGAAACATAGACTGCTAACTATAAGTTAAAGATAATTATAGCACCACAAAGTGTTTCCATTTTATGGAAACAAGCTATGCGAGACTATTTTTTCTTAGTTTAGAAATAAAGCTTTAAAACTATGTACCTATGTGGTTAATAA
>CAMPHX010000039.1 GCA_946886085.1 uncultured Flavobacteriales bacterium
AAATTAAGTTGATATTCGGCTCCAAAAGGGCTATTGAACAAAAAAGGATAAGCCGTGCTGAGTTTTAAATCTTGTGAATTGTTTTGCATGGCTCTCCAATTGAATGAAATTTCTTCTCCACGCTTAAATGAATTCATTAAGTTTAGTTTTACATCTCCATTTAGCCTAACTTTTCCGGTTTCATCGGGTACTATACCCAAAATTCCATTAAACCTGTTGGCTTGTTTCTTTTTAAGTACTAACAACACGTAGGCACTTTTTTCATTAAAAATAACTTTAGAGGGGTTTTGTTCTTCCACAAAAGGAATTTCTTTAATTCGAGTATTTATCTTCTTTATTAATTCCTCGTTATAAATATCTTCATCATTAATACGAATGTAGTTTTTAATATAATCGTCAGAAACAGTTGCGTTTCCTTTTATGGCAACACTGTCTATTTTATACAGTTGGTTTTTGTTAATGGATAAATTGGCAGAAAGATTATAGTCAGTTATTTGTACACTATCCAACTGGATAGAAGCAAATGGATATCCATGATTTTCATAAAAAGAAATTACTTTGTCAAAAAAACGTTTTAATTGATTTTGATTAAAAGGTCTGTTGTTGTAGATTTTATCCCTAAAACCAATTTTGCTTAAAATTCCTTCATCAATAGTTTTGGTAGTAAGGTTGGCCCATTTAATTTGTTTTCCCAAATGATAATGGAGTATAAAAGCAATAGAATCCTTAGTAATACTATCAATGTGTGCTGTTAAGTAGGCGTTTTGGTAAAGTTGCGTGGTAATATTTTTAATAGCAGCGTTAAGGTTAATAAAACTACTATTTGTACCGGTTGATAAAAGTTCTTTTTGTTGTTTTGAGGAAAGAATAGTATCATTAAAAATCACCTTAACTTTTTTGTTTTGAGCGAAAGAAGTTGAATAGGAAAAAAGTAACAAACACCCTAATAAAACGAGTACCCATCGTTTAGCAGAGTGGTTAGAAGTAGAATCATTGTTATTAGAATGATTGTTTTGCATTTGTTGCTTTTGTAGGAGGGTGTAAATTTAAAAGTTAATAGGGGTTTTACCTTGTTCTATTAAAATTTTGTTGGTTGTAGAAAAATGTTTGCATCCAAAAAAACCTCTATGGGCAGAAAAAGGAGAGGGATGAGCTGCTTTTAAAATATGGTGTTTAGTGGTATCAATTAAATTTTCTTTCGATTGAGCAAAACTTCCCCAAAGTAAAAAAACTACTCCTGATTTTTGTTCGGAAATTAGTTTTATAACAGCATCAGTAAATTCTTCCCAGCCTTTTTTTTGATGAGAAGTGGGTGTTTTTTCTCTGACAGTAAGGGTGTTGTTTAGTAAAAATACACCTTGTTCTGACCAGTGAGTTAAATTACCTGAAATGGGTATAGGAATACCTAAATCACTTTGTAGCTCTTTAAAAATATTTTTTAATGATGGAGGAAACTTTACACCATCATTCACTGAAAAACAAAGTCCGTGAGCCTGACCAATGCCATGATATGGGTCTTGACCAATGATTACTACTTTTATTTTTTCTAGAGGTGTAAGGTTAAAAGCATTAAATATTTCTTTTTCAGGAGGGAATATATGATGACTTTTCTTTTCATCAGCTAAAAAATGCAGTAAATCAGTAAAATATGGTGCGTTAATTTCTCTCGATAATAATTTTTTCCACGAGTCGTTTAATAGGACGTTTGTCATTGATTTTTCTGGTTTATAGAGGTTTTAAACATTTTCAAATTGAAAAATTGTTAATAAAAAAGAAAACTAAGTAAAAATAATTTTATTATGTTTGTAACTCAAAATTAAGAAAACTCGCATGAAAAAATTCACATTAACTCTAGCTTCTTTATTTCTATTGGCATTACTTTATTCTTCTTGTAAAAGTCATGGTACTTGTCCTGCTTATGGAAAAACAGACGTTAAGACTACAAAAGTAGCTGCTTAATATTTGTTTAGTCCCAACACATGAATTGGCTCAAACTCGAAATTCTTTCTGATTATAATAATATGGTAGCATCTTCAAATGAAGAAGGCTATTTTGCTGTTGCTGTGTTTAAACATAGTACCAGATGTCCTGTGAGCATGATGGCAAAACTTAAAATGTCAACAACATGGGATATTGATGAAAATAAACTACCGCTTTATTATTTAGATTTAATTAAGTACAGAGAAATTTCTAATCAAATTGCAACAGATTTTGATGTGCAACACGAATCACCACAATTACTTGTTATAAAAGATAATAAGTGTGTTTACCATGCTTCTCATGGGGCAATATCTGTAAATAAAATTAAAGAAGTGTTAGAAATTAAAGACTAACGTTTGTTTTATGTCTTTGGCTAAACTTAGTGCCACAGGACAAGTTTTTGCTGAGTTTTCAATCAATTTTTTTTCTTTGTCAGAGTAATTGTGATTGGTGAAATCAAACTCAATAATAATTTCTTTTATTTTTCTAGGTTTGTCTGCCATTATTTTTGTTGCGGTTGCTGAAGCATTTTCAATAGAAAAACCGCTATCTCTAGCTTTGATTCCAATAATGGTAAACATACAACTAACAAGCGCAGTTGCAACTAAATCTGTAGGAGAAAAAGCTTCAGCTTTCCCTTGATTGTCTAAAGGAGCGTCAGTAATGATTTTGTTATTAGAGTATAAATGAACGGCTTCGGTTCTTAACTCTCCTTTATATATAATTTTAGATGTTGGCATAATGAATTAATGTGTTTGCAAAATAACTACATCTTGTAAAGTTGACAAATTATTTATTATTATTTTTGCTATTGCGTATGAAAAAAGTAGTTTACATAATTATTCTTGTTTTGTTTTTTTGTAATACCTTAAAAGTAGCTGCTCAAGAAACAATTTTTGAAGAAGCAAGAACGGTATATAAAAGTGAACAAGCTTATGGTTTAATTATTCATACAACAGGTTGGGGGTTTAATTATAGATATGGAATGTACACTTCAGGTTTTACAAGAAGAACTTTTGAAGGAGAAATAGTTGGGTTAAAACATCCTAAAGAAATTAAAACGTTTACTTCTTTATTTGATAATTCTAATGGATACGTATACGGAAAGTTAAATACCATGTTTTTGTTTAGAGGAAGTGTTGGTAATCATAAAACTTTTATTAGTAAACAAAGTGTAAGAGGTATAGCAATAGCTATGATTTATAACACAGGAATTACTTTAGCTTATGCCAAACCAATTTATTTAGAAGTGTTGTTTTATAATGAAGAATTGGAAACCATAGACACAAGGTTTGAAAGATATGATCCTGAAAAACACACACAGAATGATATAGTAGGAAAAGGTCCTGCAATGAAAGGATTGTTTGGAGGGAAAATTATTCCAGGTATATTTTTAAAAGCAGGGTTAAATTTTGAATCTGCCAGAGAAGCAGAAAATTTAAATGCGTTAGAAGTTGGAGCAAAAGCAGATTTGTTTTTACAAGATTTACCAATGATGGCAAATGAATTAAATAGAAATTGGCTTATAAATTTATATGTAACGTTTTCGTTTGGCTCTAAAAGCACAAATTAGTTAGTAAGAATTGAAAATATTAAATGGAGAGATGATTAAAGAAGAAGAAAAAGCAGTAGGACATAGTAAAATTAAAAAACCAAGCTGGTTAAAAGTTAAATTACCTACAGGTCAAGAATATACAAAAGTAAGGCAAATTGTTTCTGAACATAAATTACACACTATTTGTGAAAGCGGAAATTGTCCTAATATGGGTGAATGTTGGGGGGCAGGAACGGCAACTTTTATGATTTTAGGGAATATATGTACTAGATCTTGTGGTTTTTGTGCTGTGAAAACCGGACGACCATTACCTGCAGATTTTGAAGAACCGGAAAGAGTGGCCAATTCGGTAAAACTAATGAATGTAAAGCATTGTGTGATTACTTCTGTAGATAGAGATGATTTGAAAGATGGAGGTTCTATTATTTGGGTTGAAACGGTAAAAAAAGTTAGAGAATTTAGTCCGCAAACAACTATGGAAACTTTAATTCCTGACTTTCAAGGAAAGTGGAATAATTTACAAAGAATAATAGATGTAGCACCTGAAATAGTTTCACATAATTTAGAAACAGTAAGAAGGTTAACAAGAGAAGTAAGAATCCAAGCAAAGTACGATAGAAGTTTAGAAGTAATTAAAAGATTAAAGGAAGGTGGAATGAGAACAAAATCGGGAGTAATGTTAGGCTTAGGAGAGACCAGAGAAGAAGTGATAGAAACAATGCAAGATTTAGTAAACGCAGGTTGCGATATATTAACTCTAGGACAATATTTACAGCCAACACCAAAACATTTGCCTGTTAAAGAATTTGTAACACCTACACAATTTGCTGAATATAAAGAGATAGGACTAAAATTAGGTTTTAGATATGTAGAAAGCGGTCCTTTGGTAAGATCTTCTTATCATGCAGAAAAACACATGTTTTAGGAAATAAAGAATTTCACTTATTTTATACTAAATAGACTTGTGAAAATTTAAAATAAATTCGTATCTTGTGAGCCGTTTTGAAATATAAATAGATAGAATAAAATTAAATTAAATAGATTACAGATGAATATTAAAACTATTATTGTTGGATCATTGGCCGTTGTAGGTCTTACAGCCGGATTAACTTACGTTAACTCTAATAAAGAGGTTAAAAGTTCGTATAATCCTTTAGAGTACGGTAAATCAGAGACTTCTTCTGGTCCTGAAAAAATAAATGAGTATCTTAATATGTTAAGAGCTAACCCTCAAACAGGGAAAGTGGAGTATAGTGATTATCAAGCAGTAAGAAATCAGGTGATGAAATTAGCTGCGATGAAACAAAACAAATCTTTAGGAATGGTTTGGGAGCAAATGGGACCAGACAATGTTGGAGGTAGAGGTAGAGCTATTTGGGTTGACAGATTTAATTCTAATACCATTTATGCAGGTAGTGTTGCCGGAGGTTTACACGTTTCTTATAATAATGGTAATACATGGACTAACGTGCATCCTTTAGGAGATAATTTATCTGTTTCTTGTATTACTCAAACTGATAATGGAAGAATATTTTTTGGTACAGGTAGTGCATTTGAATCGCCTACAGGAACCGGTTTAGGTTCGCCAGGATTTCCAGGTAATGGATTGTATGAATATGTTCCTTCAACAGGACAAGTGGTGCCAATTATGGTGAATGGAAATGTTCCTGCATTACCTAATGTTAGTTTATCTATAGTTAATGCAATAGGAGCAAGAGGAAATAGACTTTATTTAGGGATGACAAGCGGTACAGGGTTAGTTTATGCAGACCCTGATGGATCTGGGAATTATCCATCAACTTTGTCAGGATGGACAAATCCTGTAGTTATTCCGGGACCTAATATTCCGGAAACAAGTTTAGTAAATGATATAGATATCGCTTCTGATGGTTCTATGTTAGTTTGTTATAGTGGTAAAATTTATACTTCTCCTGATGGTTCTCCTAATTCATTTTCAATAACAAACGTTACAGGGGGATCTAGGATTTCTGGAGCAATTGCTCCTTCAGATCCAAATGTGATGTACATTGTTTCTACGAATGGAGCACAAGTGTTAAACCCAGCAAGAGGACTTGAAGTTAGCTTAGATAAAGGAGCAACATGGACCACAGTTATTCCTGGAGGAGTTCCTTCTATCGATCCATTTGTTCAATTAAGTGGAACCGGAGGTCAAGGTGGTTGGGATCAAGCTATTGCTGTAGATCCTTCAAATCCTGATAGAGTATTAGTAGGAGGAATTCAATTTTATGAATTTACACTAAATAGAACTTCTTCTCCATTAGGGGGTAACTGGGTAAAAGCAGCAGTATTAAGTGAATTTGCAACGCCATATTATATTCATGCAGATAACCATTCTATGCATTGGAAAGATGCAAATACTGTTTTCGTTATTGGAGATGGTGGTGTATTTAGATCTACCAATGGAGGAGCTACATGGTTGCATATGAATTTAGGATTTAACGTTAATACATTTTTTAGTGTTGCTATGGCTTCAAATGGTTGGTTTATGGGAGGTTCTCAAGATAATGGAACTCAATTGTTTGATTTTGGACAATTAGGTACCGTTAGCCCTAAAGGAACTATTCAAATTCAAGGTGGAGACGGTTTTGCAACAGATTTTTCTGATTTTGGTGGAGGAATTGCTTTTGCTTGCTCACAAAATGGTAGTGTAATGAGACATTCAGCCCAAGCTCCGGGACAAGGAGGGGGATTTTTTGATAGCGAACTTAATAGTTGGACTCAATATCCATTTAATACCAAATTTAGATTATGGGAATCTGTTAATGACCCCTTATCTATTGATAGTGTGAATGTGGTATTTCAAGATACAACTATCTTAACTGCAGGGCAACAAATTGTTTATCAAAGTTTGACTAATAGTGAAGATTTATATTATACTCCTACAACCACAACAACTTACTTTCCAGGAGATACCTTAAGACTTCAGGATTATTATCAATCGAGATTTGCATTTTATATTGGAGGAGGACATGTTCATTTAACAAAGGATGCTACAAGACTTAATGCTGCATCTAATGATTGGCATAGAGTTGCTACAAATATTGGGACTGCAGTGGCTCTAGAATTTTCACCTGATGGAAATCATTTATATATTGGTAATACAAATGGACAAGTATATAGAATTAGTGGTTTAGCTCTTGGTAATACTGATGCGCAATTAGATGTTAGAAATACGGCTACTTTAATTACAACAAAAACATTAATAGCTTCAGGGTTAGGTGGAACTGTTACAGGAATTGCTATAGATCCGAATAATGGAGAGAATTTAATAGCAACAGTTGGAAATTATGGTATAAATAATCATGTTTATAGAACTACTACAGCAGAAACTGCTGTAGGAACAGGCGGATTTACAGCTATTCAAGGTCCTACTAGCTCTGCTGCTCTTGGTTATTTACCTAAAATGCCGGTTTATGATGCTGAAATTGATTATTCTGATAACAATGTTGTTTTAATAGGTACCGACTTTGGTGTTTGGGCAACTAATAATGCTTTTTCTGCTGCTACAGGAACTCAAGTTGAATGGTACACAGAAAATACTAATGGAATGGCTCATGTTCCTGTATTTGAAGTAAGACAACAGCATAAAAATCCGGGTACAGCTTTTGGTAATTCACCTTATTCAATGTGGGTATATTTAGGAACTCATGGTGGAGGCTTTTATACATCTAATTCATTAGTAGACCCTAATGTTGTTAGTGTTAATGAGCACGATATTAAAGTTGACAATAGCTTTAAAGCTACTTTAGGTCTTTATCCAAACCCAATCAGCTACAATGGAACAATTGATATTGCTGTTAGTGCTGCAACAAGAGGTGTTGTTAAAGTATTTAACTTAAACGGAGCAGTTGTTAAAACAATTGATTTAGGTACGTTACAAAAAGGAACACATAAAATTGATTTTGATGCTTCTGAATTAAGCATTGGAACATATATTATGGTATTAGATGGAGATAAAGCTCAAAAAGTAACTAAGTTTATTGTAAACAGATAATTATATTTGAAAACATATAAACATTAAAGAAGCGATTGTTATATAACAATCGCTTCTTTGTTTATAAGCATTAATCATTATTTCTTATGATAGTCTTTCCTAATGCAAAAATAAATATAGGACTCAATGTTGTTGAAAAAAGACAAGATGGTTTCCATAATATAGAAAGTGTCTTTTATCCTATTTTTCGTTTCAAAGATATTCTAGAAATCGTTCTTAATACTGACAACGATGATAATGAAGTATTATTTTCATCATCAGGAATAGCAATTCCGGGTAATAATAATGAAAATTTATGTGTTAAAGCTTACCAATTGCTAAAAGCAGATTTTAATATTCCAAGTGTTAAAATTCATTTGCATAAAGTAATTCCTATAGGTGCAGGACTAGGTGGTGGTTCGTCAGATGCAGCATTTACTTTAAAATTATTAAACACTTTATTTACTTTGAACCTTTCTGAAGAGGAATTAATCGCTTATGCCCAAAAATTAGGAAGCGATTGTGCTTTTTTTATTAAAAATAAATCTGTTTATGCCTATAAT